>CAYVTJ010000007.1:0-19619 GCA_964454475.1 Microcaldota archaeon
CTGAGATGAGGGCTCTTTTTGGTGATTTTCTCAAGAAATATGGTCAGATCGACCTTCAAATCCGGGTTTGAGGCCAAACTGTCAAATAGTTTTGAGGCAAAGAATCAGCGTGGGCAGGGTTGAACCTGGCGAGGTTAAGTTGAAACATAAGAGAGCGAATCCGCAAGTATGAGCCTGCCTTCTGCATCAGTGTTCAGTATCTCGATAGTCTTGCCGTTGTATGCTTTTACTATGTCGCCTGGCATTGTTGCAGATCCTGATGGCGCATTTTCAACAAGCGGCATCATGCCAACAACGCGGATTAGAAGTCCTAGTTTTGATACTGCCCTCATCACTCCAAGGACGACCATTGCACCGCTTTTATCATATTTCATCTCGTGCATTCCCTTTGATGGCTTTAGCGATATTCCGCCGGAATCAAAAGTAACTCCTTTTCCGACAACCCCATAAAGAGGAGGTTCTTCTTTGACTTATTGTATTCGAACATGACAAGGCGGGGCGGCTTGAGGCTTCCCTGGCTAACCGAAAGCAGTGCATTCATCTTCATTTTTCGAAGATCCAACTCATCAAAGACCCTGACCGAGAGCTTTGATTCCTTTGCAAGCTTCTTTGCAATATCGGCAACCTTTGCCGGAGTCATGATATTTGCTGGCTGCTCGTTTATTTCCCTGACAAAATTCTGGGATTCTGCCATAATTATCGCAGTCTCAAGAGCCTTTTTCTCATCAGAATGATCAATAGTTGCAATTGAGAGTTTTTCCATTTCAAAGTCATCCTTTTCGCTCTTGAATTTTGTGAATTTATATGAAGAGAGTATCGCGCCTTCTGCGATTGCGGCTATCGATTCGCCTGCTTTGTTCTTTCCGGGCTTGTTTAGCACTATGGAGCGCTCTTGATCTTTTGCGAGGTGTACTTCCTGACTACAATTGCGGCTGCGAGCCTTAGCATGTCCCTGATGAAATCCTCCTTCTTTCCAAGGCCGATAAGAAGGACAGATTTGAATTTGGCCTTTCCCAGAGTTGATGTGTGGTATGACTGGCCTTCCTTGCCTTCGAACTGGCTCTTGGCAAGATCCCTGACAAAAGGATCTGCTTCCTTTGGAAGCTTTTCTCCCTGAAAAACAAAGAATGCAAGAAGATCGTCCTTAACCTCATCCGCGCTTTTTTTGACTAGACTGAGTTTCATGAGAATGATTCTATAACCATGAGTAAAATGTTGCACGCGGGAACCAGAATTTGAGTGGAGTGAAATGGATTTTTATTAGAAAAAACTAATATTCCGCATGTGTTTTATTAGAAAAATCTAATAAAAAAGACCAAAAAGAGCAAGAGGAATCTTTTTCTCATCCAGAGAAAGCCCGTCTACCACTGTGAAATCGGTATCGCTTTTCCTACCTTTCGAAATACCGCCAATTTCAAAACTATACCCCTGATAACGATAATCTGGAGTCCTGCGCTTGCGTTCAGTCTTGATATAGTTGATATTTTGAGGCCCAAGATTATTTGCGAAAAACTCTTCCCGCATTGCGCCAATATTTGTTTCCTTTCCAAGCATACTGCATATGACCGCCCTGAATGGAGGTCTTAAGAGAAGCTTGTATTCCTTCCGTGCCCCGCTCGTTCCAGAACCCTCAGGCAGTATCGGCATCATAAGGTCGACATCATTTAGCATTCGGATGGTCTCCATTACCACATAGATATTCTTGTTTAGGGCATTTGCCATGGAATTGTAGTTTATGCGATCAGGATTGCTTGTAGCAATAAGGCCAAGCATCTGGTAGACCGTTTCGATGCTGTTTATGTTTATTTTCTTCAATGATGCAAGATCTGAGCGAACAATCTTTGATAATACTGAAATATAAAGGGGTTGCGGGTTATTTTCCTCAAGTGAAAATGGCAGTGCCCCTGATTCCATATATTCATTCAACATGCCAAGATGAGGGCCGATCATGCCAACAAGTTCCCTGCGCCTTCCACGATCAAGAATGTCTTCCAGTTCTATTTTTGGCAATTCAATATCATATCTGAGAAGCAGGAACTCCCTAAAGGAAAGAGGAGGAAGATTATGGAATCTTGCCCTTCTTGATAGGTCAGCTCCCTTGTCCTGTATAGCCATAGAAGATGAGCCGCTAAAAAAGATAAAAACACCATCCTCATCATAGGCGGCTTTTAGCTCAAGGGACCAATTGGGATAAAGATGCACTTCATCAATGAATATTTTTGAAAAGCCTTTTTGCTTTGCATAGTCAACGAACTTAAATATTGAAATCGAGCGGATTAGGAGCTGTTCGCTGCTAACGTAAATGGAATTCTCAAGCTCTGCTGCCAGTTGAAGGAGGAGTGTGGTCTTGCCGCATCCCCGCAGGCCAACTATTCCCTGCATTGTCTTTGTCTTTCCACTGATGCCACTAAGATCCTCAAAGAGAAATCTTTTCCTGCTCTTTTGTTTGACAGACCTCTTCTGCTTCTCACTGCTAGCAAATAAGTCAAGAAATATTTTTTCATCCATTTCCATATGTTTTATTATGCATTTCATATTTAAAAATATTTGGTTTTTATTAGAAAAACCTAATATTCCGTATTCGGTTTATTAGAAAAACCTAATAAAATGCAACAAAACCAGTCATTAATCAGCTAGTGCCGGCTTCTCTGAAGTTCATACATCTAGATGACTTCGTCGGTAGTTGTTGCTTCCTTTGGACTCTTATCATCCCGCAGAGCGACAAGCCTCGGGAAGCGCAGTGCATAGCCTTTGCCATCACTTCTTCCGCACGTTTATGTCGGGGATTTTTTTATCTCATCGAAAGCTACTTCGACGATATGCTTTGGCATGACCCAGAAATCAGCCTCAATCTCATATTCAAGACTTGCCGGAGCGGTCTTTGTCTTCTCCTTGTGGAGCATTTCCTGTAGAAGCTCCATCTCTTCTTCAGTAAAACCCGAGCCGATCTTCGCAACAGTTTCCACCATGCTAGAATCAGGATTGTTTACAGCAATAAGAAGGCCGCCGAACCTGAATTCCGCCCTGTGTCCCTTTCCAAGAAAATAGCCAACTATGATTCCGTCAATAGTGTCAACAGATTTTCCATAGGATTTCTTTAGCTTGATCTACTCAAAGCCCCGCTTACCAGCAGAATATAGCGCATCGAGATCTTTCGCGATGATTCCTTCAAGACCCTCATCAAGAACCTTCTGGAAAACCTTTTCAACAGTATCCGAGCTATCTGTTATTGTAAGATCACTAAACTGGAGTATTCCTTTTTTTGAAAAAGTCTTCTCAAGTTTTTTTCTTCTCCTGGAATAAGTCATTCCGGTTAGGTCTTTTCCGTTTAGATACATGATGTCAAAGCAAAAGAGCCGAAGAGGAAATTCCTTTGATGCCTCATCGATTCCATGCTTGCGCCTCCTGTGCATCGTCTGCTGGAAAGAATAGAACCGATCTTTTTTCTCATTGTATGCAAGGGCTTCTGCTTCGAAGATTATCTCTTTTATACATCTCGCGCTTTAATTCACCAAAGAGTCAAGAAGGCCGTTAAGGTATGAAATTTCTCCGACATCGAGCGCTTCATATGAAGGAATTGTTTTGTTTTCTACGCAGAGAGGACTATCCTTGCCTCCGCATATTCCTGGAGTACATGCTTTATCTGGGATGTGGATTCATCCTGGTATGGGCGTATTTCGGATAAAATGGCCTCTGCTGCATCAAGATTCCTTTTTCCCTCATCGATATCGTGGGCATGAATTGCCTTGATCGCATTTGAGCAGTGGCGAACCGCCTTCCGGTTCGATGAGAGTACTTTGTCAAGTTTTTCTTCCCTTTTGGTTAGTTTTTTTTCTATTGATGAGATTCCAAGATCCATAATTATCACCAGAAAAGATATATTTCTCCAACCATATTAACTGTGATAAAATTTATAAATGAGAATCAGAAGGATTGCATGAAGGACAAAGTTGCAAAAAAATTGCCAGAATCGGTTACGAAATCAGCATCAGGCGCAGCGCATCCAAATAGCAGGATCAAAAGTCCTGCCAAGATAATTAGTCTCATGAATGGATTTCAGGAAGCTAGAGGATTATAAAACTACCCTTCGAAGCAATAACGAGGTCATATTATGCATATCGTACTCTCGATTGGCGGAAGCTCGATTAACAATGGTGGAAAAATTGATATTGAATATCTTAAGAAGCTCGCATCCATCCTGAAGAAAAGCAAACATAGTTTTGGGATAGTAACTGGCGGAGGGCTGAATGCGAGAGTTCATGCGGATGCGGCAAGGAAGCTTGGAGCCGGAGAATATGATGCGGATTCGCTTGCTATTCTTGCAACAAAGATGAATGCTCATCTGGTGATTGAGGCTCTTGGCAATGCTGCCTATAGGAAGGTTCTTGCTGATTTTGAGGATGCGAGAATTGCAGCGGAAAAATCAAAAGTCGTTGTCATGGGCGGAACCATTCCAGGGATAACAACAGACACGGATTCTGTTCTTCTTGCAGAGGCAATCGGGGCAAAGAAATTGATCAATGTCAGTAATGTTGAGGCAATTTATGACAGCGATCCCTCGAAGAACGAGAATGCAAAGCGTTTCTCCGAACTGACTTATGATCAATTGAACGATCTGGCGGCCGAGAGTGATATGAGAAAAGCGGGCACCCATTTCGTATTTGATATGCTAGCATGCAAACTTATCCAGCGATCAGGAATAGAAACCCATTTCGTCAGCGGCAGAAAGCTCGATGATCTGAAAAAAGCAATCGATGGAAAAAAGCATAATGGAACTATTGTCGTCTGAAGATATCAAAATATGATATTATGATGCTATGGCTATGGCGCTGAATTTTATTTTTAGCTTGCCTGTTGGTTTCAGATTGGAAATACTACCTTAGATATCCCCGCATTAGCATACGTCCCATCGGGCTTAGGCAGATGCGATTTTTCTTTTTCGAATCATCAAGTTCAACCAGCTCAAGAGATTTTAGACCTGGCTGCTTGCCGCTTCCATGAATATGGTAGGAAAGGAGCTGGAGGGACATAGCGCTCTTTTTTGCAAGCTGGTCAAGAGAGGTGCTGCATCCGGAATTAAGTTCGTTTAGTATCTTTGTTTTCTTTTCATTTAGCACAGAATCAAATGACATTCTCATTATGGGAAGCATTATCACATTGCCATCGATCACCGCAACTGCCCGGACTCCATTAACATGGGCCGCATTTGTCAGCGCGCATTGGGAGATGCGGTCGGCAGTAGCAATGTTTATGAGGAGATTGTTTGGATCAAGATCCTCAGTAGCATCAGCAAATGCGCTAAAGAAATCCTCCCACTGGTTCTCACCCGGATTTATCCTGTGAATTGCTGCTGGTATTGAGAGGCTGAATAGCTTTTCCTTCACTTCTTCTGCACGAAGAATACCTTCAGGATAGCATATAAGAATCATCCGCTCTGTTGGAAACTCCCTGAGTGTTGCGAAAACGACTTTGTCTTCAGTTGATTTATCTACAGGGGCAATAACAGTTTTCTTATTCATATCAAACACCATAATCAAAATTTATTTTTATTATCAAAAGCAAAATTAATAAGTGCTAACTAATTGACAGAAAGTGAGGTGAACAAAATGGTGACTTACAAAACCGTATGCAACGGAAAGGAGTGCTGCCAGGTAATGATTGATGAGAGCGGAATTGAAACCATACTTAGCTGCACAGGAGGGCTCTTGCCAAACTACAGGCAGAGCTGCTGAATTTTTTGGTAAACCGATTGAGGATTGTCCTTGTTTGGGCCAAATAAAAAGTAGAAAATTAAATAAAAAACTATTTCTTCTTAGAAGAGAGATATTTTGCAGTCTCCTTATCAGAGAGCCTCTTGCAAATTCCGGTCTCCACAGGAACTATGGATATCTCGACATTCTCGGGATCTAGCTTCTCCTCATGAGTGGTTCTGAGAGCAGTCACTGCTAACTTGACTGCATCATGGATTTTCATGTCCTTATCATAACCATCCTCAAGCATCTCATCAACTTCTTTCTTGCTCGCTCCGACTGAATCTGCCAGGTATGCAGTCATCGCACCACTTGGTTCTGCCTCAAAAAGCTTTGCACCTTCATCATCCACACCTGCGATCAGAAGAGATACGCCAAAAGGACGGATTCCGCCGTACTGGGTATAGACTTGCATCAGGTCACATACGCTTCTTGCTATTGTGTCCACTGCAGGTCTCTCATTATATGTCATTCGATGTCTTTGCGCATCCAATCTGGCGACATCCACAAGACGCCTGGCATCAGCGATAAGACCGCTGGCGGTTACACAAATATGCTGGTCGACCTCAAAAACCTTCTTCAATGAATCAGGGACTACTAGCTGGGAATGGATGCTTTTGAAGGCAACAAGTGCAGCTCCATCCTCTGCCTTTATTCCGATTGCAGTCGCTCCTCTCTTGACCGCTTCCTTGGCATATTCCACTTGGAAAAGCCTTCCGTCAGGACTGAATACCGTTATCGCTCTGTCATACGCTTGGGGGGATACTCCATACATTCAACATACACCTCGAAAAAGATGGTAATGAATACTATCAGAGGTATTTAAATGCTTTTGGAGAGCGTTGGTTCCCAATTGGATCCCTCACATGGATCTCAGACGCTCGATCCGCTTTTTCACAGGCGGATGTGTGGATGTCAAAGAGTGTATTTTCCTTGGAAATGGATTGGCAATGAAAAGAGAGGCGGTGGTGTCATTAGCACTTTTTGTGGTCAATCCTGCCTTTGATATTTTCTCAAGCGCACTAGCAAGACCTTCGGGATATCTCGTCAATTTAGCAGCGGTCGCATCAGCAAGATACTCCCTCTGCCTTGATACCGCCATCCTGACCAAAAAAGCGAATATCGGCGCAAGAATGAGGAAAAGCAATGAAACGACTGCTATTATTCCACCGCCCTCTCGCTTTTGCCCTCCAAAGATGAATATTCTGGATCCGATTCCGGCGAGAAGGCCGATAGCCCCGACAAAAACGATCGAGATCATCATAAAGCGAATATCATAGTTCCCGATGTGGGATAGCTCGTGGGCAGCCACCCCTTCCAATTCCTCCCGGCTAAGGACCTCCAGAAGTCCTGTTGTAAAGCAGACGGATGCATGCTCGGGATCCCTTCCTGTCGCAAACGCATTGGGTGCATTATCCTTTATTATGTAAATGTCAGGCACAGGAATCATGGATGCCAAAGCAAGTCCTTCGACGACATTATAAAGAAACGGATACTCCTCTCTTTTTACTTTTTTCGCACCTGTGAGCGATAGGATCACCCTATCACCCGCATAAAAAGTAATAAACGCATAGATCATAAGGATGAAGAACCCGATGATGCCCATTAATATGGAATCCACACCGAACATATATCCTATCGATACAAGTACCCCTCCATAAAGAATGGAAATGAGGATTATCAAAAGGATGGAATTCCTTTTATTCTGATCCACCGCATCGAAAAGACTCAAGTGCTTTTCCATCTCTAATTCCCCTAGAATTCTACTTTTACATTCTTCCGTTCAGCCTCAGGGGTCTCGAAATATTCCTTTGGCTTAAATCCGAAGATATTTGCTACTATATTGCTCGGGAACATCTCAAGGGCATTATCATAGTTTAAGACTTCATCATTATATGAGGTTCTTATATAGGCTATCTTGTTCTCTGTGCCAGCGAGTTCCTCTTGAAGCATCTTGAAATTCTCATTAGCCTTTAGATTTGGATAGTTCTCTGCCACTGCGAAAAGGCTCTTCAGCGCATCAGTAAGCATATTGTTTGCCTTCGCTTTTTCTTCCACACTCCCAGATGCCAATTGAGCTCTGTATTTAGTAACCTCTGCCAACGTCTCTCTCTCGTGCTTCACATATCCCTTGACTGTATCGACAAGATTGGGGATAAGGTCATACCTTCTTTTTAGCTGGACATCGATCTGGGCCCATTGATTCTCAACACGGTTCCGTAACTGCACAAGCCTGTTGTAAGTATAAGCAACAAAAGCAACCAATAAAACAGCAAAGCCGCCTACCAGAAGCCCTATGCATAAAATTTCCTGCATATTCTCACCTGATAAAAGGAGGTGCATGAAGTTTTTATGCCTATCGATTGGGGTGTATGTTGTATATTTTGTTTATTTCACTCAAAAATTTTAAAATTATTTAAAATATCACACCACAATATGCTTTTTAAACGTATCTTCCCTTATGATTAGAGGGATTTTTATGAAAGGACAACTATCGGCAGAGATGCTCATTTTAATAGTAGTAATCATCGCTATCGTTGGGATAGCAGCTCTCCAACTCATAAAAACCGCAAAGGACGCGGGAAGTGAGATAAATAAGAGCACTAAGAATTTGTTCGGAACGGTTACGGAAGGGACAATGAGCAGTCAGGGGGAACCTTGCGTTGATAATGATCAGTGTAAGGATGGATTAACATGTCAAAACAATGTCTGCTCCTGATTTCACCTCAATGAATCGAGTATGGATTCCCACTCATCTGGAGAGATGTTCGCTTCCAGGACTTTCCTCCGGGAATCCTTACCCCTGACAATGGAGACTTCTGAGCCAAGAAGGCGGGCCATCTCTTTCAACAGTTCCATATTCGCCAGATTTGCCTCTGCTTTGTTCTTCAGATAAACCTTTGGATTTCCTTCTTTATCCAGAGTAAGCCTGAACGAGCCTGATCCTGGGATCGCCCTTATGGATATCAACATGAATGGATAAACCCGAAAAATGATAAAATCATTTGCCAAGAAGAGATTCGAGATCATGCCTGGTAGCATATCCCGAATGCAGTTTACCATTCATGACGATGCTGGGATATTGATGGACGTCATACTTATCCATCATCGCCTCGGCAACAGGGCTTCCAAGGTCTCCATCGAATGAATATATCTTGATGAGAGTGTCATTTTCCTGACTGTCTTTGAAACGCATTATCTCGATTCCCTGTTCTTCGCATCTTTCGCAATCTTCATTCGAGTAGAAATAAAGCAGAGTGTTGATATCATCACCACAAATCTCTGCTACTTTCTTTGCAAGGGAGAACGATCCAGCCTCAAGCATGAAGTACTCCTTTTTAAGAGCAGGATCATATGCTTTCTTATTCTCCTCAAGGAATGTAAGCTCATAGCCGAGCTTATCCACCTCTTCATCTATTGAGGAAAGCTCTGATCTGAATATGGGACAATAATCCCTGGAATCACCCTCCATCAGAAGAAGGAGCTGCACCGAAGATGTGCGTTGTGAGAGACCATCCACTCTTTCTTCTATGCTGGCAAGATTGGCATCATCCATGATCATCCCGGAATATAAGCCTATGCCGAATATTGCAAGCGAAAGAACGAAAGCAGTTACATATATGGGCAGGGAAATCTTCCGATTCATATTGACCTCCAGGAAATAACTGGAAGAATGATTCTAAAAAGATGCTGTTTGCGTTGCATCGATGGAATCAATGGATCGCTCATCCAGGCAATTATCAGAAACCCGGAGCATTTTATCAAGTGGGAAAAATATCCAATAGTGAATGCAGATACCGGAATGGAAAATACAAAAAAAGTCACCAGGACTTCTTTGCTCCTACTATCTCCTTATAAGCTGTCATACAATTGTAGCACACCATAAAATACCAGTACAGCACCATAAATAGGCCTATATACCTGAGCTTGATGTGGTCCTCTCTGAAGCTGCTGATCGTTGCATATATCCAGAAGCCGGTTATTGCCATAACAGCGAGTCCGATAATGGTGAAAAGACCGATGCTGAGCCCCAATGACTCGATCAGGATGTACTGGGTGTAGTATGGAGTGCTGAAAGTGAAATTGATGAACAGACCAAGAAGCAGGAAAAACGCTATAATTGTTGCAAAGTTTAAAGGTACGAAGAACATTCCAAAGTCACCAAATTCAGGTTTTATCAGATAACGGTATCTCCAGTAATTGCGCAATCCTCCTCTTTGCCAGCGGACTCTCTGCTTTATGAAATCCCGGAATGTATCTGGAGGTTCGGTGTATACATCCGCATTCATTGAACTCTTTATCTCGTACTGTTTTGATTGCATACGGAGTGCTATCTCTTGATCCTCGACAAGATTCTTGGGATCAAATCCCCCAAGTTCCCTGAGAATGCTTGCCCTGAAGACGCTGAAAGGGCCAGGAGTGACTGGAACGCTATCGATGTAACTGAGGAGTTTCCTGGAGAAAAGTATCATGAGATACTCCACTCTCTGCACCTCTTTAAGTATCTCTCCTGTCTCGCTTATCTTGACCGCAGGGGTGACGGCACCCACCTCCGGACCATCAAAAAGTGGAAGCATATCAAGAAGGGCTCCGGGTGTGAGATAGGAATCGGCATCCATGGTTGCGATGAGTTCTCCGTTTGCTTTTTCTATCCCGAAATTCAATGCTGCTCCTTTTCCTTCATTCTTTTTTGAAAAAACAGAGACATCTGCAAATTCCCTTGCGATATTCGCGGTCTCATCGGTTGATCCATCATCAATCACTATAATCTCCAGCTTGTCTTTCGGATAATCCAGAGATATTATGCTTTTCAACGAATCCTTGATGTATTCGGATTCATTGTATGCAGGCATGATTATGGAAACAGATGGCCTCCAAGAGGTCCTTTGTGGAGGTTCATTGTATTCATGCCTATGTCTCATGAAAAGGAGAAGAAAGAAAATGACCGTGAAAAGAGAGAAGAAGGCGATTCCGTAATTGAGGAGCATCAACGGATCTTCCAAAAAACCACCTACATGAAGAAAAGGAAGTCGGTTAGGAAAATCGATAGCATGGTACCAAGCAACAGGAACGGTATGAACGGTGGCAGTCTGGTAAATACCCATACTTCGCCAATCTTGAGTTTCTTCAGTCTATCTATCTCGTCTTCTGTCATGAGCCTTTTTATCTTATGCTCTTTGACCATATCAGAATCCATTAGATCAAGAGCAAGGACATCTTCGGGCTCAAGCTGTGTGACAGGCATCTCTTCTGCCATCATATGGTTAAGATGCTTTCTGAACATCAGGAAGAAGCTTGTGGTGAGCAAGGCTATGGATATGAATATGAAATACATCCATGAGAAAAGGAAAGAATTGAAGAAAAAGTATGCAAATAGAAGGTATGGAATGAGCATAAGGCCATATTTCCAGTCAGGCTCTGCCCTTGTCTTTATCAGCTTATAACCGAAATAGACAAGGATTACAAGGGAAAGAGAAACACCTGCAAAAAGCCATATAGGGAAAAAGAAAGGGACGTTAAATGGAACATCCACAAATGACGGCTGTATTGGAAGTAGCAATAGTATCGTGGCCATGATGAAGATATCCGCTCCTCCTATCTGCCCTGCCCTGTAAAAGACATAGGCGATAGCCGAAAAAAAGACGGCACATGCCAGTGAGAAGAGGAAAAGATCCTCTTGATAGAAGATAAGATTTGTCATGAATGCTACGATCAGGAGACCGTAGAGAAAATTATCAGGAACATTCCTCTTATTAAATATATCATAATAGGATGCGATGGACATCCCCACTAATGCAATCACTAAACGGAGTATTTCACCAGGGAGCTCAACATTCCCGAAAATCACTTCTTCCAACATTTGCTTACCTCAAGTAAAACATAATTATCATACGGATTATTTAAAAAAGGACAGGAAAAACATACTTTTCGGGGATTATCTTTTGAATACTGAGAGTATCCTGTCTGAATATTCTTCAGGTATATTTATCCTTTTCATGCTTTTTTCCAATAGCTCGATCTCGCTTGATCCAAAAGCATTACATATGAAAAACAAGAAGAACAATATGAGGGAAGATAGCAGGAATAACAATCCGAAAATGACCAATTTCAATATTTTTTCGATTATGCTCCAGATAAAAGCATCCGAAGTCAGGAAGCCATCCATTATTTCGACAATGAAATCCATAATATCCAGAAAAGGATTTTTGACAATAAACATTATCAAAAACGTCAGAATTCCGACCAGGATTATTCTCCTGCTTTTCCCTGGAAGCCTGAATCCGAATTCCTTCTTGGAATAATAGAAAAGACATGCAGAGAATAAACCCATAGATGCCATGGAAGCAAAAGCCGCTCCATTGATGCCATATCCCGGTATGAGAAACATGTTCAGAACGATGTTCAATATACCTGCAAACGCTGCTGATTTAATCTGAACTATAAGCTTGCCCATCGCATTAAGAGTCATCCTGCAGACTATAAATGCAAAATGAAGGAACATGCCGACTGCAATCAGACTGAGAACAAGGGACCCTGCTACATATTCAGCACCATAGATGATTCCAAGCAAATAATCTGAAAAGACCGCCAATACGATAGTGATGGGAAGCGTTACCATGAGTGTCCAATTGAATGTTGTGGCGATCGCACTCTTCATATCTTCATTTTTTTTCCCTCCATATAATTCTGCAACCAAAGGCTGGGAAATGCTGTTTATGGAAATCGGGAATATCGCCACCAAAGTTGCAAGACCGAAGACCACCGAATAGATGCCGATACCTGAAAGCGGGATTTCGAAATAACCAAGCATGATCCTATCGGAATACATTATAAAATTCCATATGACTGCAACAATAGATATGATTATGCCGTATTGGGCCACCTCTCCGATGAAATCCTTTTTCTTGATCATTCCAGTTCCACTGGGCCATCTTTTGGTTTCTTTATGCACCCAGTAAAGGCCAAGAGGCAACACCACTGCGAATGATAGTAGAAATCCGACTGACAGTGAGAATGATGTAAAACCTATCAGATAGATCACTGGAATTGCCAAGGCCATCTTAAAGAGATTCTGCATCATCTCAAGCAGATGATAATCCCTGATTCTTTTTCGCCCTCTAAGGATTCCCTTTGATATGAAAAATATCTCTTTAAATAGCAGGAATACTGAAAGCACCTGGAGAGCGGGCGTTATTTCCTGGGCATTTACCAGATCTGCTATATTGGAAGAAAAGAGAAAAACAGCCAAGCTAAATAAGAGAGTCAGCGATCCGCCACCGAAATATCCCAATCTGGTCAAATAATGAAGTTTTCCAAATTCCTTTTTTCCATACAGGAATGGAATATATCTCACCATGGAATGATATATTCCGAAATCAGTGAATATGAAAATGATATTGACAATGCTAAGAGCAAGGTAAAAGGACCCAATCTCATCAGGAATGAGAATATGAGCGATTATCACAGTATAGACAAATGAAAAGAATTTGGAGGCTGCCTGTCCTGTAAATGACCATGCAGAACCTTTGGCGATAACAGTGTTCGATGACATGTGGTTTCGGAATAGGTAAAAGCAGTTAAAAACCAATGCCGATAACTGGTCGAACCTCTTTCTTCAAAGTATCATCAACTGCTTGCCAGCCCTGACTTTCTGAATCAGATAAACACACATCTGTTATAATAGTTTAGAATTTTCCCGCAGAATTACAGTTGTCGACTGCAGGAGCCTTGGTTTTCTGGAGACGACTGCTGATAAGAATACCCATATCAGACGATGAATCATATGAATGCGGGCAAAAACTAAATCCCTACCATCTGTTTAGTGATGGGTGCACCCGCTTTTTCCAGATGAGCCAACGCTCAAGAATAAGCTAGTTTCATAATGCAAGCATTTTTGATATGAATGCACAAACATCGGACACCTTCTTGGGCGGCGGGATTTTGGAGATTGCAATCCCGTCAGGGTGATGCCCGCCTGTTTGGTTGTCTGCAACCTTGTCCCAATTGTTCTTTTTTGTTTCTTCAGCCTCTGTGAAGCCATGATCGCTCAGAATCAGGAAGTCGTTGTTTTCAAGGTATGGCATCATCTTTTCCAGCATCCTGTCAACACTCTGATAATGCTTTAGGACAATCTCCGGCTTATGCCAGAATATATGCTGCGCCCTGTCAGTCTCTGAGAAAACGACGGCCACCAGCTGCGCATCTCCGTACTCCACCGCATTAATCGTCTCACTAAGGAGTTTCCTGGTGCTGGAAAACATCTCCTCCTCTGTGGTGGAGAGCACATGCTCTTCCCAGTTCTTCAGGTCATAGTTGATGTTTATCGGGGGCAGGGACACCGGTATGGCCATCACTACGGCCCTCTCAACCTTGTCCCAGATAAATATCCTCCTGTCCATCAGTTCCTTGCGCCTATCCTCTCCCATGGCGAAGAAGGTGAGGCCATGTTCCTTAGGATTGAGCCCTGAAAAGATAGTAGTCCATGAGGCGGCCGAGTGCACAGGCCTCACATCGCATTCCAGTGTCGAATGTTTGTAAGTATGGAGGAGCTTCTTAAATGTAGGGAGCTTGTCCAGATTAGGCTTTATGATGTCCCAGGTAGCGCCATCTATGCCAAGAATTATCATATAATCACTCCTACGGCTACTATGCTGTCCCTAGAGAGGACGAACCTGCCCGTGTGGGGTACCTTCGCGAAGCTCTCGAAGACCATGGACTTCTCCAGCTCCAACCTGACCCGTGCCGATTCCCAGCCTGATATGTCTTGGGGGCCCTTTCTGGGCTCCTTGTCTGTGATGGGATTGAGCTTCTCCATGATGGTGGCGACCTTGGCCTTGCCTTCCTGCGATGCGCAGGTGACTGTGAGCTCCTCACCCTTCTTTATATCATTGCCGGGCAGGCAGAAGACCCTTGCGATGAGCTCCTTCACGGCATCCACCTTGGCATCGGCGGGCATGCATACGTTGCCTCGCTCCACCTTGTCGATACCATCCCCTTTGAGCATGAGACCGATGTTCTGCCCGGCCTTGGCCTCCTCTACGGCATCCATCCTGACCCTCATGTCCTCGATAGGGCTGGTCAGGCCCAAAGGCTGCACAGAGACCTCCTCCCCTTTCCTGAAGCTTCCTGTGTCTATCCTGCCTACGAGGACCCTATCCGCTCCCAGGGTATAGACGTCCTGCACGAACATCCTGGGAGGCAGCTGCTCCAGCTCCTTCTCATAGTCTATCTTCGCGAAGTCGTCCATGAACTGCATGATGGTCTTCCCCTTATACCATGGCGTGGCATCGGACAATGATGAGACATTGTCCCCCTTTTTGGCAGAGATGGGTACGAAATCGAGCTCCGCATATCCGAAGCCTTTGAGTATCTCCGCCATCTCTGAAGTGATCCGGTTGAATTCTTCCTCGCCGTATCCTATGGTGTCCACCTTGTTCACAGCCACCACCAAGTTCTTGAGGCCCAGCAGGCTGGCCAGGTAGAGGTGGAGCTTGGTCTCATCCCTCAGCCTCTCATCCGGCTGGGCCGAGACCATGAGGATGGCAGCATTGGCTGTAGAGGCTCCTGTGAGCATGTTCTTGACAAGCTCCTTATGTCCGGGAACATCGATTAGCTCATAGATGATTCCTCCATAGTGAACCTGCGCCCTTGTCGTGTCCAGGGTGAATCCCCCTTCCCTCTCCTCCTGGAAGCTGTCGAGGAGGAAGGCATACTCGAACTCTTCATAGCCCAGGGATTCGGATATGGCCCGGGCCTCTATTACCCTATCTTCGGTCAAGGATCTGGTTTCATAAAGCAGCCTTCCTATTAAGGTGGACTTGCCATGGTCTTTATGCCCTAGCATCGATATTCTAATCTCTTTCCCGGACATTATTATCACATATATCCCAAGGCCCTCAGCCTCTGCATGACATTCTCTTTCTCCTTGTCCTGCATCCTGCCTGAGCGCTCGGCTATGTCTGTGGTCTTCAGCTCCTCTATGATGTCATCAATGGTCTTGGCCTCTGATTCTATGGAGACGGTGCACTCTGTGCAGCCCAGGCTCCTAAACCTCTTGCCGTTCCTGGAGAAGTACAATGGGTTGATCTGGATATTCTCCCTCTTGACGTATCTCCATGTGTCTATCTCGTTCCACTGGAGCAGGGGATGTATCCTCACATGGGAGCTGTCTTCGAACTTGGTGGTGAAGTCCCAGACCTCCGGCGGCTGGTTCTCATAGTCCCATTTGAAGTCCTTATCCCTTGGAGAGTTGTGGACTGCCATTCCATTCACCAAATACGAGCTATGGCCTTCAACCTTCAAATCGTATACTTTCCCATCGTATGGAACACTTTCGATCTTCCTGATCGGGATCCAGAATCCTCCACTTCTTGCCTTACCGTAATCACATTTCGATAATTCGCTGGCATGAAGCTCTTTTATCTCCCTCGCATTTCGTTTTTCATCATCATAGGGAATCCTACACTCGATTCCGAACAATTCACTGAACCTCTTCTTGCTGCAACCCGCAACCGTGAGATGATATCTCGGATCCTTGTGCTTCTTTATCGAACACAAGATACCTAGGCGCAGCATTCCAAGTTTCAACTCTTGGGCAAGACGCTGAGACATCGTGGAATATCTCTCCCCGGAACCATCTCCTCTCCAACACCCTTTTATCAATTCTCTGAGTTGATCTCTCGACAATCTTGTGAAGAAATGCGGAAGGTGCTTGTTCCTGGCGCCTTTCCCGCACAATTTGGAAAACAAAAGAGCAAGGATCTTGGAGGAAATTGTGATTTCGACCGAGTTGCCTTTCTTTCGCACACCACCATCGAGGCCAAACGTATCCTTCATTGTCTCAAGCACATCCTCCTTGTATTCCCCTTCCTTTATATGGAAGGCGAACGAGACCTGATTTCTTGTGAGATTGCTGCTTCCTTCGGCGATATAATAGCCCAAAACCCTCAGCATCTCCGGAGAGAGTGGTAGCGAAGCCCTCATCCTCGGCGTGGATGAGTGTGTGGATTTCCAGTAATACTGTCTGCCAATTTTCTTCAGACCTTTTTGCTCTCCTATGATGTCGATGATGGGTACAAATTGGAGTGTCTTGATTCCGTCCTGCGGTTTCTTAGGCAATTTCGGTATGTATAGGTAGTCTCCAGCTCTTAGTTCTCCTGCAGACACCCATGCGTTTTTCCACCTTCCCTTTAGCATCGGAGAAACCTCCCGGGTAACTCCACCATACCCAGTGAGATGCAGAGAAGCTCGTTTATTTCCATCTCCTGGGACTTTAGCGAACATCGTATGGTTTGGCGTTACTTGAAATGGGATGTTGTACGAAGTATGGATGCGCAATAACCTTCCCTTATATCGGCTGGAAAAAACATCCTCAACCTTTCTCTGTGACCCCAGATGTGTGTATACTCCATCTCCATTGTCAATCTCATCTATCGTCTTTATCTGTTCTCCATATACTGGAGTTCCAGTCGGAAAACAGAATGCTCTTTCCTTGGCTCTGATGCCATGCTCGTCACGTCGTATGGACACGATCACTCCGTCGAACTGCTTCTCATCTAGCACCTTCTTCAATGCATCCGTCTTGTTGGAGCCGCAGCACTTGATGCCTGAGACGTCATCCCTGATGACGCTCTTCTCGACTATGAGATTCAGATTCCATTCATCCGCGAGCTTCTTCCTGTATTCATATGTCTCAGGGAAATCGATGCCGTTGTCTATATGGATGACTGGGAAGGGTACCCTTCCGAAGAAAGCCTTCCTGGCCAAGGCGAGCATCACAGTGGAATCCTTGCCCATGGACCAGAGGCCGGCCAGGTTCTTGAACTTGGCCTTGGCCTCCCTGAGGATGAAGATGCTCTGCTCCTCCAGCTTGTCCAGGTCCTGCAGTTCAGCCATCTTGATCACTCGATATAGCCCAGGGCCCTGAGCCTGCCCTTGACCTTCTCCTCATCCTCCTTGGAGAACGCTTCCTTGTCGTCATCCTCATCGGTCATCAGCTCCCGCAGGACATAGACTACATAATCAGATACGGATGTGAATCCGGTGTCCTTGATCTTATCCTTCACCTTGTTGTACAAGGGTATGGGTATCGATACGCTGGTGTATTTCTTCTCTTCTGCCATGCTCTCACCTGTAATTAAGTATAATTACATACAATTATAAAGATGAATTCTACGTCGTTAGGTAGCCTTCTTCTTCAGGCTGAGCTTCAGCTTCTTCATCTTCTCAGAGAATTTGGAGTCGGCGATTTCCTTGTAGTATTTCACTTCTCTTTTGCGGACCTCTGAATCCTCTTCGAAGGCGTCAAGGATGGGCTTCCCGTCCATGTAGGTGGGCACTCCGAGCCCAAGGAGATGGAGCACAGTCGGAGCGATGTCCATGATGCTTTTATCAGGGAGCCTACCTGGTTTGATGCCAGGGCCATTTATCAGAAAAATGCCGTTTTTATCATGAAAATTCCTTGTTAGTTTGTAACATGGATGGTCTGTCGGACTGCTTAGATTCGGACCATGATCCTTTAACTTCATTAGGATGTCCGGTCCCTCCTTTAGATATGGCCCAGAATAGACATCAGAGCTTGGCATAATATCAGCAAAGGGCATTTCATTCGTATATGGGCTTTTTTCCTTGAGAAATTCCTGCATTATCTCTTCCTTCACTTGCTGCTCTTTGTCCTCTCTTATTTTCCCATTTTTGAATCTGCTCTTTTTGTTTAGATAAATCCCGAAACCAATTGGGTCTGGGGAGAATGCAATGGACTCGCAAGGCACTGGTTTTTTTCCATATTTTCCTAATTTGAAATACTTTTTTATTGGAATAAACCGTCTGAAGAGCATATATACAGCAATCATACTATCTAGAACGATGGGCCATTTTTTTACTCGTTCTCGGATGTTACCAACGTTAATAGTCTTTCTCTCTTTTCTGTGTTTTTCTTCTAGTTTTTCCGTTTGTTTTGAGATGTATGTTGTGCCTGATTTCAATCTCGCAAACCTTTTTTTCTCCAGAAGGGTATTGATTGAAAAACCATATTTATAACTTTCGAATCCGTGGTCAGACATAAGAACTAAAAAAGTCTCTTCATCCTTATTCTTGATGAACCACCCGAGATACTCATCAAGAGCTTTATACACTGAAAGTATCTCATTTTCGCATTTTTCATACTGGCCCTTTTTTATCTGGTCAAATGCTAGATGCTGTATGTTATCACTACTTGAAAATAATATGAAAAAACATTTCCATTTCTCTTGGAAAAGTAACTTCGCCGCTTCAAATCTCCTTCGGGAAACTTCGACAATGCTATTGATGTATTCTTTTGAATGCTTATCTGGAGGCAAATCTGAACTTAATTTATAAGCTCTGATCTCGGGGAATTTTAAAATATCTTGTGGGGATGCGCTATTGCTTTGGCTACTTAAGAAACTCCCCAATGTGATATCGCTAGTTAAAGCAGGTGTTGATGCAGGCAAATTAACCCAGATTGATTTGATGGATTGTTTGTTTAAAATCTGGGCCAAAGTCGGTGCTTTGATGTCCAAGGAATTTATTGGGGTAAGATTATCGAAATTGGGCTTTGGTTTCAAAAATCCGAATACACCATGTTTTCCTGGATTCACTCCCGTAGCGAACGAAATCCAAGCTGGTATGGTGACTGGAGGAACTGTTGATTCAAGATTTCCCCAAGCTGAAGATTCTCTTAGTGTTTCAAGATTTTTCATATGAATTTTGTCTTTTAGGTAATCAATTGTTTTCCAAGTGAATCCATCCAATCCGATGATTATGACTTTCATATTTACCTTCCAATTAGTTTAGTTTCTGGAGTGAACCCCTATTTGTAGACAACCAGTTAAGCCACATTACTGTTTAAAA
>CAYVTJ010000008.1:0-18360 GCA_964454475.1 Microcaldota archaeon
TGTCAAATAGTTCTGAGGCAAAGAATCAGCGTGAGCAGGGTTGAAACTGGCGAGAGTGAGTATACAGATGTGCTTGGGAAACATTCGGTTATCTGGCTCAAGAATCTTAAAACAGAGGAAGTAGGGAGGGACGCCCTGAAGAATTTCCAGGATATGGCAGATGGGGTTAATGAAAAGATAATAGATTATGATGACATGCTGAAGCATGAGTCAAAGACAAGCAGTCAGGCACAGCTGCTCATGACAATTCTCGGAATAAGGCATTATCCTGGTATGCATACTGTCTGGGCAATATACCAGGATTTCCCTCTGATGAGCAGCTCGCCAGCTATGCAGGGCTTGTGCCAGGGGTATACCAGTCAGGGAACACCTGTTGCACAAAAGAGCTCAAGCAGGGAGAGAAATCCCTGAAATGAATTTGATGGAGTATACTCTACAATAAGGAAGCAGAATAAACTGCGGGAATAGTATGTGAGGAAGCCGGAGATGAAGCCAGGTCAGAAGACTATAGTTGCTACTGCAAGGGATATGGTTGAGATCATATATTGCATGCTTACAAGAGAGAAGGTCTGTTATGGATAGCCATCCTCCGGCAAGGGGGGATAGAAGGAAGTGCTTTGGTTTGTTTGACCCTTAGATGTCTTGTTATAGACTGCATCCCCTTCACAATACAACTCAACAATATGCACTCTGGAGTGCTGATAGACATTTGCTGTGTGGGACTCTCACGATAATCGATAAGACCGATGGAGATTAGAAGGTGATTTGAAGACAGGATATAGGGACCGTATTCTTTCAGGATGTTCACCTGGAAATTGTGGTTTAGATGATGTTTTTAGACAGAAGCAAACCAATAATGTAATGCAACCCGGATGTCCTTATACCATCTCAGTTGGTTTGCTAGTTGTAAACTGCAACAATCATGAAAGAGCTGTCTTTCATGATGCTCATTGAACAGAATCTTCAATAGGGAATTTTTGCAGTTTGCTATAAACCCGCCGAAAGCTCAAACAAGGATAATTTTGATACCTGTTTCCAACATATTAACTCTGCGCATTGATGTTTGTCCTGGTAAAAGTCAGCTGATTGAGGATTTTGACGTGGGGATTTCCATTCCAAAACGTTATTAATATTGCTTATGAATTCAAGGCCATGGAAACCCTTGAAAAAATCTGGATGAATGGAAAATTTGTCGATTGGGGAAAAGCGAACATCCATGTTCTTAGCCATGGATTGCACTACGGGCTTGCCATATTCGAAGGCATGAGATGCTATGATACTGCCATTGGCCCCGCAGTATTCAGGATGAAGGATCACTATAAAAGATTCTTGAACGGATGCAAGTCCTATCATTTCAAAATGGGCTATAATGTTGAGGAATTATCCAATATAACAAAAGAATTGATAAGGAAAAATAAGATAAGGGAATGCTATATCCGTCCAATAGTATTCACCGGTTATGATCGTATCGGTCTTGATATGAGAGGAATACCTTTTGATTTTGCCATCTGTGCAGTGCCATTTGGAAAATATTATGGGGATAAGGCAGATAAGGGAATAAAATGCACCATCTCGAGCTGGAGGAGAATGAAAGGTTCTGTGATGTCTCCGCATGTCAAATCGAGTTCAAATTATCTAAATTCGGTTCTTGCCAGAAGGGAAGCTACTGATTCGGGCTATGATGAAGCGATCATGCTTATCGAGGGAGGACATGTGGCAGAAGGAACAGGGGAGAACCTATTCATTGTCAGAGACGGGAAACTGTTTACCCCGCCGGCATACGATGGAATCCTTACAGGCATTACAAGGGAATCGATAATCTCTATAGCAAAAAAAGAAAATATCGAAATATACGAAAGAAGCATGCTTAGGGATGAACTTTATACTGCTGATGAAGTTTTTCTATGCGGCACCGCGGCAGAAGTAACGCATGTACGACAGATCGATCATAGGAAGATCGGAAAATCCGGCAGTGCCGGTCCGATAACAAAAAGAATTAAAAGTATTTTCTTCAGCGCTGCGCGTGGAGAGGATGACAGATTCAGGGAATGGCTCGAACCAGTGGATTAGAAGATTCATTCATGCCTGAAAAATCCTCTGACCTTATCCAACATCGATTCCTTGGGCATCTCTCTCTTTCTTTTGCTCTTGAATTTTGTGATCCTGTCCACCAGTATAGCAAGGACAACCACTCCCAATCCCGCATCAAGAGCAGGAGCGAGATTATACCTTGTTATTCCCGAAATTATTATCTTCTGCAAACCTTCTGCCCCGATGAAACCGGCTATGATGACCATTGAAAAAGAAAGCATGATCGTCTGATTTATCCCAACCATTATGGAAGGCAAGGCAAGAGGGAACTGAATTTTCAACAGAAGCTGTTTAGGATCGGCACCAAACGATTTACCAACCTCGACTATGTCCTTTGATACCTGTTCGATACCATGAGCTGTCAATCTAATGGCAGGAGGCATGGCAAAAATCAAAGTGGCCACCACTCCTGGCACATTTCCGATACGAAAAAACAGAACTGCTGGGATAAGATAGATAAGAGTCGGCAATGTTTGCATGAAATCCAATACAGGAGTAAGAATCATATTGCTTGTATCAGACCTGGCCTTAAGGATACCTAACGGTATGCCCAGAACTATAGCAATGAATGCAGCTACTACAACGAGCGAGAATGTCTCCAGCGTTTCTGTCCATAGATCTATGAAAACAAGAAATCCCAGTCCCAATATAGCAAAAACAGCGATTTTAGGCCCAGCACGTATTAATGTAATAAACGTTACTATTATAATCAGGAAAATTGGGTCAAGAATCGATAGTGCTGAAACCAAAAAGGAAACTATCTGATCAAGAGCTTCTCTTATGAAATCAAAGACAAAACCATAATTATCTTTAAGGAATGGGATTACCTCCTCAACAAAGAAATCACCAGGGGTGCCAACTGCCACTACCCAACACCCTCCAAAATGTCTCTTACAGACTTTTTATTTAGTTGACCTTTCAATCTGTAACCCTCGTCAACAACCGCAAGAGGGATAGTCGAATAGAGAAGGTGCGGTATAGACTTGTTTACCGTCTTATAGCTTTCTATTGATTTCGCTGTTTGAACCCTCGAGATTTTGCCTTTTTTGATTCCATCCTCCGTAACGACGCCAATGAGTTTGCCCTCATCATCTGTTGCAAAGGAATACCCATTCTCTTTAATCTGTTTCAAAACCTTGCCCGAATCATCTTTTGAGCTGACGAAAAATACGGGCTCTTCCATGATGCTTTCAACACGGATCACTTTCTTCTTATCAATCTTCTCTACGAATTTTGAAACATACTCGTCCTTGGGGTTCATAATTATCTTCTCAGGAGTATTCAATTGAACTATCCTCCCTTCCTGGTTTAATATGGCAATCATATCACCAAGTTTAAGGGCTTCATCAAGATCGTGAGTAATGAAGATTATCGTCTTTTTGATTGTCTTTTGTATTCTAATAAGTTCATCCTGCATCTGGTTCCTTATTAAGGGATCCAAAGCGGAAAAAGGCTCATCCATAAGCAAAACACTGCAATCCGTAGCCAAAGCTCTCGCAAGTCCGACACGCTGTTGCATTCCACCGCTAAGTTCCTGCGGGTAGCTTTCCTCCCAACCGCTTAATCCCACGGATTTTATTGCTTCTTTTGATTTTTCATTCTGTTCCTCTAAAGAGAGATCGCCACGTATCTCCAGACCAAGAACAACATTCTCCTGAATATTCCTGTGGGGCAGTAAGCCGAAATGCTGGAAGACCATGGCAACAACATTTCTCCTGAATTCCCTAAGTTCTTCAGGATTGAATGAGGTTATCTCCTTTCCATCTATCTTAACGACTCCTGCAGTAGGTTCGATGAGCCTGTTTAAACAACGAACAAGTGTTGATTTCCCACTGCCTGACAACCCCATTACCACGAAAATAATACCTTTATCTACATTGAAGTTGATATTCCTGAGTGCTACGATTGAACCTGTCTCTTCCAATATCTCTTTTCTGGATTTTCCCTGTTTGGCCAGGCTCAAGGCTTTGCACTCGTTTTTTCCAAAGACTTTGTTCAAGTCATGGACTTCGATAAATCCCATGAAAATCAGTTTAAAAAATAAAAAAAGATTAATTCAGAAGTTCTTTCCACTCCTGAACCTTCTCCGGATTCTCATCAATCCATTCTGCTGCCACATCTTCAGGATCCCGATCATTGCCGCTGTATTCAAGAATCCATTCACTCTGGGTCTGGGGAGATACTTCGAACACCTTCAAAAAGTCATATACTTTTGGGTATTCATCCTTGAAGTCATCTCTTACAACAGTCTTTACGACATCCCCACCTCCATAAATCTCCTTCGGATCATCCAGTTTCTTGATATCGAATCTGGCAAAGGCAGAGTGGGGCTCCCAAATGGTGAAAGCTACATCTTCATCATTCTCGATAGCAGCATCTACTTCCGCCATCATGGCAGGTGTGCTGCTTGTTGCAAGGGTATAATCAAGTCCATATTCATCAATCGCTTCTTTCGTGGACTGTGAAATACCAGCACCAGGTTCTATCCCGACTATCCTGTTATCGAACATTTCAGCGTTCTCACACAGGTCTTCGATAGAGGTTACTCCCTTGTCATAGGTGTAGGTAGGTACCGCAATTCCCAACCATGTCTCATTTATGTTTACATTTACCTGCTCCAGCTTGTCTCCATGCTCGGCCCAATAGTCCTTATGGGTCACAGGCAACCAACCTGCAAGAAGCACATCAAGTTCACCTTCGGCAAGTTGTGCATAAACAATACCGGCGTCAAGTGCGTGGGACTCAACTTCATAACCTTCGGATTCGAGAACCTGTTTAACGACTTCCGTCTTAACCGTAACACCTGGCCAAGGTGGCAATCCGAAATTCAGAGGTTCTAAAGAAGTGGTTTCCTCCTCGCTATTCTCATTTTCACTTTCCTGCTCCTCTGTTTCACCATCTTCTGCTTCATTATCTTCAGTATTTGGAGTCTCTTGCAGACAACCTGAGACAAGAACCATTGAAAACAGGGTAAGCAACAAAGCTAACATAATGCCTTTATTTTTCATCATTTAGCTCACCGCCATATTCCTAAAATCGAATTTAATAACGTACTAATGTTTTAAAAAGGTGTGCAATAGTTTCAGAGGATATTATTCCCTGGCATAAAGGAACAAATGGTTCAAAAAATGAGAAATCCAGCTCATAATGCAACAGTAGCGAGTTTCAATCCCATAATAGTCTTATTAGAATTATCTACAATTAATCATCACTGTGGAAATTTACCTTCAATAATATCACCAAGGGTTGTTACATAATCAAATTCATCTTTCACAGAATCTTCGATATCAATAGCAAAAAGTCCAGTATCAGGATCTTTAATTCCGGCAATCTCAGAATTATTTCTTAGTTTCTGTAAAATTTCTTTTCCTTTCTTTTTGTTTATGTTCTCCCATTTGCATTCCCAAACACATGTTCTTTTACCAATACTTAGAATGTCAATCTCATTTTCATTATGCCACCATCCGCCCACTTCATCAAAATGAAGTTTTCTTTCAGTTAGGCCTTTTTTCAGGTGCTCCTTACAGAGTCTTCCAAATTCTTTACCAGAATAATTTCTGAATCTTTCTTTTACTCGTTCAATAAACTTACCATAAAGTCCTAGTTCAAGCTGGCTCTCATAGGGTTTTACAAAACTGAACCAAAATCTGAAAACAGGAATCTTTATTGAATATCTAGTATCCTTTGCTTTAGGTCTTAGTAATGGAACATTTCGCTCTACCAGATCATGATAATCTGCAAGCTGATTCAAAAAAGGACTCAGAGAAGTGGCACTCATACTTACATATGAAGCGATCTCGCTTAGTTTCGTGTGGCCAGTTGCTATTGCCTCAAGGATTGCATAATTTTGAGACCCTCTTCTTCCGAATTCGGTTCTAAGTAGATTCTTGACTTCATTTTGAAGTGGTGCATTTTCCATGAAAAAAAGACGTTCAAGTACTTGTTCAAGGTTTCTGCCTCTAATCTCAAAATCTTCCATCACAGTTAAATATTTGGGATACCCCCCAAATACAAAATAAAAACCTGCAATATCCCTATCACTCATTTTTCCAAGGGTTTTTATCCCCTTGTAGAAATGTGTAAAAGTAAGGGGCTTCAGAAATAAAGTGGATTTCATCCTTCCATAGAGAGCTGCTGAGGTATCTTCAAATACTTCTTTTAGCATACCTGTTGAGGATCCTGAGAATATAATAAGTGGGCCTTTCTTGTTTTCATTTTTATCGATTAAATTCTGCAATATTCCAAAGACAGATCTGTCTACCATTCTGAAATTCTGAAATTCATCAAAAACTATAATCTCAAGATTACTCTTTTCTATTAAATATCTCAAAATATTATCCCAGCCATCAAGAGATGTCAATTCATCAGCATTATCTAGTCTCTTTATGTATCTGGCCGCTTCTATTCCGAGCACATGGCTGCTCTTATTTTCGTTGATATAGAAATACGCTGCCTTTTTGTCTTTTATGAACTCTCTTATTAAAGTTGTCTTACCGACCCTTCTTGGCCCGAATATGACTAGGGGAAAAAGCTTTTTTCTTCTATGTTGATACATTTGTTTGAGCCAATCAAGTTCTTTTTTTCTGTTTATGAAATTCATATTGATCACATTATTATATTTTATGATTATTATGATTTATGATAATCATATTTCATAATAAAGTTTAAAAACCTATTCAAACTGGCGGCTTTGCGTCATAAATAAGCCTGATCAAATTGTTTGATATCAACACGATGTTCGAAATGAGCATTAATTAGCATGGTGATGTTGGTCACAATGAACCTGCAAAATTTGATTCTGATGTTGTAGAATTCTTGATGGTCGACACAACACATTTCAATTCCACTCTGGATAATTTGATACCTGAAACGTAAAGGTCATCACCACAATCAACATAATTTCAATTCCACTCTGGATAATTTGATACATACTGCTCATATGCGATGCTCGGCGTATTTGGAATTTCAATTCCACTCTGGATAATTTGATACAATTTTCGAATGGGAAGCTAAGATACATCGAAAAATTTCAATTCCACTCTGGATAATTTGATACATTACAGTGCATTTTGATTCAGCTCCTACCACAAGATTTCAATTCCACTCTGGATAATTTGATACTTATCCACACGTGTGTGGGAGAAAGTATAACTTAATTTCAATTCCACTCTGGATAATTTGATACTGCTTTGATTTTACTGAAATGGATAGTTTTGATTATTTCAATTCCACTCTGGATAATTTGATACCACTACCGGGGATATTGTAGCTCTGCAATTATAGATTTCAATTCCACTCTGGATAATTTGATACGAATCTTGGCTGCAACTACGGGAAAAAGTTATGGATTTCAATTCCACTCTGGATAATTTGATACTCTTAGGACACGCTGAAAACGGGTTAATAAGAAAATTTCAATTCCACTCTGGATAATTTGATACATAACAACTACACCGATTAAATACTTTGTACGAAATTTCAATTCCACTCTGGATAATTTGATACAACAAAAACAATTGGTGATTTGAATGGAAGAAAAATTTCAATTCCACTCTGGATAATTTGATACCCCAATACGGTGTTGGGTATACCATGCTCGTGAGATTTCAATTCCACTCTGGATAATTTGATACTATATGGTAAATACATATTAGATAAGGAACATTAATTTCAATTCCACTCTGGATAATTTGATACGCATAATGTCCCTTATTTGGATGAATGGTACGACATTTCAATTCCACTCTGGATAATTTGATACCTTTCTGTTCCCGTATTTGTCACATTTGTGTAGGATTTCAATTCCACTCTGGATAATTTGATACCTCCTAAAGGGTTTATGGTATTTAACATAGCCCAATTTCAATTCCACTCTGGATAATTTGATACCTATATACAAAACAGAAGACAAACTAAAGATGTTATTTCAATTCCACTCTGGGTAATTTGATACAAAACAGGATCCTCCATTCTTTTATCTCCGCCTAATTTCAATTCCACTCTGGATAATTTGATACACCAGCCCGCCAACGAAGTAAAGGAGGTAATCATAATTTCAATTCCACTCTGGATAATTTGATACGTTGGAAAAGTTCTACATTATGGTAAACAAAGGTATTTCAATTCCACTCTGGATAATTTGATACCCGGTTATGCAGTAGACGGAGTCACTCCGGATTCATTTCAATTCCACTCTGGATAATTTGATACTTTTACCCTTTTGCAGAAATCTTCTACTTTGCTCATTTCAATTCCACTCTGGATAATTTGATACAATGCAGAAACAAGAATATCCCTATCCCTGGTGAATTTCAATTCCACTCTGGATAATTTGATACGTCTACAGTGTGTGGTGCTGTTCCAAACTCGATAATTTCAATTCCACTCTGGATAATTTGATACGCGGTGGCGGCGGAGGCGCTTTTGTTGCTATATCATTTCAATTCCACTCTGGATAATTTGATACAAAAAATGAAGAGGGTAATAACAATAAATCTAAAATTTCAATTCCACTCTGGATAATTTGATACAATCTTCTTCTATCCGAATAAACAAATTTTAATATATTTATATTTAGGATATTTTATAAATAACTGTATGAAAAACTCAGTGAATGTCTGATGGATTTTACCTCTGATGCAATCGATGAAAATAGGTTCCCTAAGACAATTATATGATATTTGAAGTACTTCTTTTTTCACAACCCATCACCTTTCTATTATAAAATTTTGAATCTAAAAATTTGAATTTGTATATAATAACTGAATCCTGTTCTTTATCTATTATATGGTTCAATTTTGATTCAAGTTTAATCAAGTTTGCTATTGTAATTTCTCCTTCAAAAACACTGTTTTGAACATGATTTAAGTACTGCCGCATTATTTTCATGACTTTTGAAACTATTTTCACATTTACATCATATATGGCAATAACAAATATAAAATCACCAATATATCTTGAAGCAATTGAATTTCTCATCTTCAATTAAATTTTTTACCAAGCTATATAGATCCAAACGGATGAGTTCCCAGTAAGATGCTTTTCTTTTTAATCTCGGATGTTTTAATGTTTGATTTAGTTTAGTGTCATATGCATATATGAATTTTTTTCGTCCTGATTTAGAAAAAAAACACCCGCTAGATTCTTTTGTGAAATCTTCTTCAGATAATTCATTTCTGTTTATCAATGAAAAGATTACTCGATCAACAATCAAAGGTTTGAATACATCTGCAAAATCAAGATTAAGTGAAAATCTTCTGGTGAAGGGCTCATGTAAGAAACTTATTCTAGGATCAAGAGGTGTTTTATATATTTCAGACAGTATTGTTGAATATAATAAGCTATTTCCAAAACTCAACATTGCGTTGATCTTATTTAATGGTGGTTGCTTGCTTCTTTTCATAAATCTATAATCTTCTTTTTTGATGATTAAATCAAATTTTGAATAGTAATATTTTCTTGAATTGGCTTCTAATAACATTAAATCCTGAATTTTAGAAGCAGATTTCATTCTTTCAATTTTGTTTTCTAGAAAAATAACCTCTAGAGAATGTTGCATTAATGTTTTCCTCATGTTATGACAGGATGCAATACATATTTCCTTTGCAATATTGAGCCTACTCGGAAAAGATCTATAACTCAGAACTTGCTGTATGAGTACATTGCCACTAGGATTATTTTCTTTTGGATAATACGATCCAAAATAATTGCCATAATAGCCGTTAAAATGAACGCATATGCCCATTTTAGATAAGTATTCTAGTAATTTACTTGTGAGTGTTATTGAAGAAAGAACATAAATGTTTTCAGTAGCATTTATGGGTATATTATAGATATTATCTTCAGTTCGCAATTCTATTGAATTATCTTTTTTTCTTAAATATCCGTCTTTTGTAATATAGATGTCCCTCATTTTCACACCCAGCAATATTCGAAAAAAGAACACCTAGAGCAAGCTGATTTTGTTTTTTCCTTTTGGGGGATAGATTTTAACTTTGACATATCTATTATCATTGAATCAAAATCTGATTCGAGTTTTTCATCAGGATATTTGATTATCTTCTTTTTCCGTTTTTCAATAGATCTTATAATTGCTGAGTTTACACTTCCGTTATGCATTGACATTTTCTTAAGATAAATATATGCCTGAAGTATTGCTCCGATGGAAAAATCATTCTTTTTGAATTCTATTATTTGATTATCATCCCAATCAATTCTATCCACTTTCACAGGTATTTCTTTCCCTTGTTTTTTGTCATGTAATGCCCTTCCAATAGAAAGTGTTTCGTTATCCTGATTATAGAAATTCAGCATATGAAGGAAAAACTGTCTTTTACAAAAAAAGAATTCTTCAATCAAATGAGGTTTGTGCATTACCATATCCTTGGCGTTTTGCTTAGTAATTTCAATAGATAATCGCATTATTGGCCTCTTTAAGAATTTTTTTATCGAAACCTTCTTTTAGAGAATAAATTTTATCGAAATTTTTATCTAAAACCAAAAACGGCAATTCATTCATGTCCTCTTTTATGTATTGTGAGCATGCCGATAAGAATCTATTTTCATTTCCGATAAATGAAAAGCAATGGTTCGAAAATATGAACGAAAACGCTTTCATGTTGGCTTTTTTTGCATCGAAATCCAAATTGGTCTTTTCACAGTATTTTTCCAAAACCTGCCAAGGATCATACTCTACTTTTTTTCCTTCAGTTTTAGAGGGTATATCTAGTTTATCCAATATTTCTTTGTATGTTTTGGCTTCATTGTCATCTGAAAATTCCAGGCTTTTGATAGGAACAAATACCGATACGGCTCCATATTGCTTTATCACGCTTTTTCCATTTAACATATCAAAATCTAATGTCGTTACGAGTTTAAGCGAATCGAGTTGATTCTCTTTAATTTGATCTTTGTTTTCTTCAGTAATCTTTTCTATTATATCATCAGAATATTTTTTGTACTTTGACCCCAGATCCAATTCTGTTGAATTAGATTTAAATAATTCTTTGAACTCTTTAAACCAACTAGAATCTGAAGGGTTACAAAATTTCCCTCTTATATCATTATATATGCATGAATAATCTGATTTTGTATCGTTTACCTTGGCAACTTCCAAAACAGACCCTTTTTGCTCTCCGTGCCTATTTACTCTTCCAGCTACTTGAAGTATTGACTCTAAAGGTGCATATTCTCTAATGCCAAAATCAAAACTAAGGTCAACTCCGGCTTCTATTGATTGTGTTGATATAAGAATCTTTTTTCCAGGTTCCTTTATTTTGTTTATTATCTGTCTTCTTCTAGTTGGTAAGATGGTGCTATTCAACAGTAATATCTCTACTTTTTCTTCGTTTAATTTCTCAGATTCACTTGAAAGATTTTCAAATATATCTCTACTTTTTGAAACTGTATTTACTACGATAAGAATCTTGTCTTTTTCTTTTAATTCAGCCTTGAGTTTTTTCTTCAATTTTTTCATATCAGATAAATCAACATCTTTACTATATTCTATTCTTGTTCTTTTGAGAAACATTGAAAATTCATCTTTTAATTCAGGTTCATCTTCGCTAATGAGTTCCTTGCTTTGAATGGATGAAGTCATATTTAATTTTTCAATAAGACCTGTTAATCTGGGCAAAGTTGCGCTCATTATTATGAAATGTGTGTTATACTTTTCAGCCATGGCCTTTATCATGTCTGCGTATAATGTCCATTCCTCATCATCAAGAGATTGTATCTCATCAATAACAACCACACTATTTGAGAAATTATGTAATCTGTAGTTTGTTTTCTTTGATTTCTTTATTATTGAATTAAAGAAGTTTACATTACTTATAACACTCACTGGAAAATTTAAAAACTCAGAATTTAGTAGGTGGTTGTGGTCAAAATCATTGCCCTCAAATTTTGGTTCTGAATAGGAATATACCGGAGAAACTAACTCTGATCCAAAAACTTTTTTTAGTTCCTCTTTGTTTTGCTCTATTATGTTTACGAACGGAAATACATAAAATAATCTATTCAAATCTCTTGCTTTCAAAATTTCCATTGCTAACCTTACAGATGTAAATGTTTTTCCTCCTCCTGTTGGCAAATACAGGTAAAATATCTTATTATCAAGAGATTTCATCTTTTCTTTTAATCTTGATACTGCCATTGAAGAAAATTTTTCTCTTGCTATAGATATTTGTGACTTATCCGATTTTTCACTTAGTATAGATTTTAGGCTTTTTTCTGCTTTTTCCAAGTCTTCAACAGATATTTTATTCATCTTTAATGATGAAATATTTTCCCTATATCTTGTTGCAAGCGAATCTGAAGTTGTTAGAAGTGAATACAAAATTTTGTACACGTAAAAAATGGTTCTTTTTTCTTCAGAGCTTAAATCATCAAGTATATCTAAATAATTCTCTGCTTGCTCTATTTCAAAATTCATAAATTGTTTTTTATCTTTACAGATATTTTTCAATTCTTCTTTAATATTTTTGAAATATTCTTCTCTTCCAGCATCGAAAACTTGCATTTCATCAAACGATTTTAATGGTGTGTGGTGTCTTGCAATAAGTGAAGAAAGCGCAAATATTATTTTCTTGAATTTTTCGCTTTTTCCACCGATCTTTGAAATTATATAAGAATTAAAGAGAAGCATCCCATAATAGGCATGCTCAAATTCCTTTCCCTTCAGGCTATGATTATTGGTTTTTATTTTTTTCTGGAAATTTGGGTTTATTTTTCCAAAATCATGAAAATAAATCATCTGAAGAATAATATCCCATGCATCTTCTGCATCCTCCTCTGATAAAAGTTCTGAAAGATCTTTTTTGATAATTTGATCAATTTTAAGCTCACTACATATATTATTGAATGCCTTCATCGTCCGATCGGCATGTTCCTTTATATTTTCATTATCATGAGCCATAACTTCCGATACTTCTATAAGTTCTTCATAATCAGCATTCATATTATTTCACCTCGAAAAGAAATATATCTTCGGAACTAGTCCTAATCATTTTCCCTAGTCTTTTAGATTCTTGAGAATAGTCGTATCTGTAATTTGTCAAAGCAATTCTACTAAACTTATAATGACCTGATTTTTCAAGAGAAATTGGTAGATTTTCAAGCATCAAAAAATTATTTTCTCTATCATGAACTAGCCTATCCTCACCAAACAATGAGCCAGCAGAAACGATTTTCGTTCTTTTATCTACGCATTCATCATTGTAGTGTGGAATCAAAGTTGAGGTTTTTATCTTCCCATATTGGATATTTTCATATTTATCCAAATCTTGATGGAATTTCAATTCTGCTCTAAATTCGTTTTTTCCCAGATATGGAGTAAACACAGATTTTTGATTTTTTAAGTTTTCATATAAATCTTTTACTGCTTGGTTATTTTCATCATATTCAACATATATTTCCCAACTTGGATTGATTAATATTTGTTCCTGAATATTCCACATCCCACCAGCTTCATTTGATCCATAACCATGATAATTATTGTACTTTACATTTGTCTTTTTCGTAAATCGTTCAATTGGTCTTATTCCGATAAATGTCCCTTGAAATTTAGTGTAGTAGTCGGGTAGAGCTGGAGCGGTTGGCTTTTCTGGTTCAGAGATTATATTACGCAACTTTGAGCCATTTTTGAGTTTTTCTTGTTGCTTATCAAATTCTCCTTTTTCTTTGACATATGCCTTTAGTTCTTTTTGATATTTACAATCATCAAGATAGGTTTTATATCTCCCAGAATAACCATTAACTGCTCCCAAAATTCCAAGCAATGACGGCAAGGGAATATTGTGGTATGAAAGATAAGTGGTATTTATATCTGGTTTTCTGAAGGTTCCAAACATTCCAGAAAGAATAAATGAAAAATACAAGCAGGATACCTCCTTTAACTTTCCTCGGCATACCCACTATCCAATACCTTGTGGGTAAGAATATGTTTTTCACAAACATCTGAAGTTAGAGCCCTCAGCTTATCCTTGCCTGCAATTGAACTCAATTTTGGATCGTAATAAAGTTCAATTTTTGATATCATGCTTTTATAAGCTTCTAAATTATCTGCCAAATCACCCAGGTCAATTTTTCTTTTGAATTCATTTTCAGCATCTACTTTAACGGATTTTTGCATCAGAGGAAGCAATGGTGCTTTGAGATCGCCGTCTCCATCATTAAATTCTATGAAAAGTAAGAATTCACCGACAGCCCCATATTTAGTACAACTTGTTGTATAGTTTACACCCCTGGTTATTGATTCTTTGAATCTTTCTATATCTGATACTTTTAGAACTTTAGTTTCTTCAGACTCATAGACGGACTTTAACAGTTCATCTTTGGAAAGATTGTTAGGATTTATACTAAAATCATAGATATAATGTGCTTCAGTATTTCTAACTTGAGATCCCAAAGTACATTGATCATCCCCGGCTTTCGTTGGTTTAGGGCTTTGAATTTGATCAACGTATGTCTGAGAATTTTTGAATACATTTACTCCATAAGATATTTGACATGGTCCTGTCAAAGATATTGAGTGTTTTTCTACTGCTAAGGTTCCTCCGAATAAACGAAGATCCAAATATTCATTAATTAATTTTTTGATTCTCTCATCGTGATTCAAATCTTTTGAGATATAATCTATCAGATCACCTAATTCCATCGGCTTTCCTTCTAGATCTTTTTTCTTTCCGTTATATTTTTTCATTTCTTCAGGATCAAAAGGATATCTTCTTCTCCAAAGCAATACTTTTTCATTTTCACTATCGATCATTTCATGCAAATATTTCCTAATACAATATTTCAAAGCCTTATCAGTTGCATAAATTGTTCCATTTTCATCAGGGAGACTTCTTGGAAAACCTGCGAAATCAGCATTAAAATTCGCATTTTCTGCCCTTACTATAAATATTCCTGCTCCATATTTATCATATTTTTCATCTTCACTCATTATTCTCACCAGTTACATCTTCTTTTTTCTTTAAAAGATCAAAAGAAAAATCAAAATATCCTGCATAAAAGTAAGGTTTTAGGGGTTTAAAGGGCTCATTGGAATTGTTTTGAACTAATGAATTTGAAAATAGAGAATCCATTTTATGATGTTTCTTATCAATTGCATGCTGGTATTTTTCAAGGGTTCTGGTAAGAATTGTTAGCATCTGAGAAACAGTAGAACAATGCACCACGGGTTCAAGCATAAGCCCGCCAGATTTTGATTTTGATTGGCAAATCAAATATCTATATAGAAGACCTGAAGAATATGCCCATTTTTGCAATTGTGATTTGGTATCACCATCAAAACTCAATTCTTTTCCATCAAATAACTTAGATCTTAATTCCCGTAATCTCTCCAATTCTGGTTTTTCATCAGTATCCATAAAACCATCTCCAAAAATAATCTTTCTATTGAACCATAAGTCAAGCGCTGCTTGAACGTTAAATCGTTTAGAACTTTCAGGCAAATCACCAGTATCCAGAGTCAGCACATATTTTATGGAATCACATACAAATGAACAAAGATTTTGTTCTGATTTAAAAAATGTTGAATCAGATCTGTAAACAAAATTGAAAATCATTTTCTTGAATGGGACTAGTTCTTTTATCTCCTTCTCATTGGAGAAATAGTTAAAAAACCTCAAATTCCAAGACTTTGAAAAAAGATACTCTATATTTGATCGAGTTGCATTAATTTTTTCTCCATAAAAAAGTCTTATCTCATTTAGTTTCCAGCGATAGTTAAAGATATAATCAATAAACAGCTCATCAAAAGCTGGGAAAACGACCAGATAAAAATCAAACTTATTCTTCGGAATTTTATTCAAAATAAATCTAAAATGATTTTTTTCAGTTTTGTCAATCAATTTTATTTCTCTCTTTCTTAAATCCAAATCAATAAACAGAGGAAAAATTTTAACTTTTTTATTTTTTAGAAATGTTATAATTATATGTAGTTTTTTACAACAAGATGTGCAAAGATTTTGAGTAGCATAATGAGTCCCAGAAAAATTATGATTTACATATGGAGTCTTATCATTATATGCATTCAAAAAGTAAAATGGTCCAACCTTGGTCTGTATGTTGCAAAAATCACAATTTCCATCTTTGATCATATTCTCAGAAAGAAATAATTTTCTCCCAAAATTCTTTTTATAGATATCAAGAAAATGTTGTAGTTTTTCTTCATTAACATCTATTATAATCAATGAATCCTTTAACTTTTCCATTTGATCTGTTTCTGATGATAAAAAATTATTATGAAACTTGGATATTGTCTGATGTATTTCATCAACCAAACCTGGCGTGCTTTCTTCAATTGAATCATTTTTGTTATAACTAGTTTTTTTGGTTTTGCAAAAAAAACATTTACATTTTTTATTGGAAATTATATTGCATGGAGATCTTTTTAAATTTTCAAAATTTTCCTTTTTAAGCTGAAACAATACTGGAAGCATTGTGAGCAAACCATTCTTAGTACCAACACATTTGGCATTTCCCATCGGTGCTAGATAAGCATCATAATTGTTCAGAATTTCCCTGAAATGCTCCTTTTTGTTCAACCAATCCTTAATTTTTTCATTACTTTCTAAAAACTCATACGTACCATCAGTTTCAACAACCACTAATCTATCTAAAGGAGGGGACTTTAGTTTATTGGAGTCTATAAGATCATATAAAGACATCAATTCCTTAAGCATTGTTTACCACCCGATGTACATATCCGAATCCGTAACTAGTGTGAGATCCTATTCCTGAATCAAAGACGGATGCGAGGCTTCTTCTCACATTCTCTGTTGCGGATGGTTTAACTTTTATTAGCAGTTTAGTGGAAGTCACAAAATATGGCTTTTGTTGTAATAATATTGGTATGGTCTTTATTGGTTTTTTTCCATTTGGCCAAAATTCTATGTGATTCTTTAAGTCTTCCCTTGATAGTCCAAGATTGTTGCACTTTTTTTCAATATTTGAAATCAACAAATCAGCATACTCTGCAAAATTTAAGCTTCTTACATCTCTGCTTCCATTTCCAAAAACTGAATATTTTCCTTCTGAATCTTTTAAAGCCACAATGGAGGAATAATTATCGTTTGGAAAAACTTTTGTTGCTACTGTGTTTATTCCCTCCAAGTCGAATTGTACAATTCCAAGATTAATTTTCTTTTTAGAAATTATCTTCTGCTTGAAATTACTTATCAGCGACATACTAAGATTCTTTAACGGTGTAGAAATGACAATTCGGTATTTTGAATCTCTTATTATATTTCCATTCTCGAATTTCCCGATCAACGAACTGAATGTGAACAATGATGGTTTTTGAGAATCGTGCATATCTGAGATGTCATTGAAATCTGATTCTTTACAAATTTCATATATAAGACCTTGAACTGAAGATCGGTATTTAATTTCAAAGTCTCTCCGTGAAGCAGTTTGCAAGGATTTCAAATGAATATTCAATCTCAAAAAATCACCAAAAGTCAAAACCATTATTATTTCAAAATCTTTTTAATCTTAATCGTTATATTTTATTGTTAATGAATGGGATAAAATTAAATAATCTGATTAATATAAGAATCGAGTGATGAAAATGACAACACATATTGTTCCGATCGGATTCCACAGCAAGCAGATTTATGCTCCGGTAAAGGAATATGGGGCAGACAGAATTGTTCTTCTCATAATGGGTGGCAGAGATAGTGAATCAAAGCAGAAGGTAAAAGATGCAATAGATCAGGCAGAGCAATTGTGCAAGAGCCTTGCAATTGTTATGGAAAAAAAGACCAGCAACTCCCAATTTGATATGAAAGAGATGCTTTCCTGGATAGATAAGATTTTCATAGCAGAAGATGACATAGTCCTGAATCTGACAGGTGGCCCCAAATTCCTGACCCTGCTTCTTTATATAACCGCACTGAAGCATTATCGGAAGATCAGGGCGATAACTTATGTGCGGGAAGACATCCATGAGGAGATAACGCTTCCGAAATTTGTTTCGCAGGAAGGAACTACTGATTTTGAAAAAGATCTCATGGGGGAAATATCAAAGAAAGAAGAGATGACGACCAAAGAGATTTCGAAAAACCTTGGAAAATCCCTTCCCCAAATCCTCAAGTACATATCAAGCCTTGAGGAAAAAGGTTTGGTGAAATCCAGGAAAGAAGGTCAGACAAGAAGGGTATCCTTAAGCTCGGATATCTTCGTATGATTGATCCCTGAGTTTAGTTACCTATTCTCGCCAGTTTCAACCCTGCTCACGCTGATTCTTTGCCTCAAAACCATTTG
>CAYVTJ010000009.1:0-17417 GCA_964454475.1 Microcaldota archaeon
GGCTTTGAAGCCAAACTGTCAAATAGTTTTGAGGCAAAGAATCAGCGTGAGCAGGATTGAAACTGGCGAGAATAAGTTAAGATTATGAAAATAAAAGAGTTAGCAACAGTTCTCGCATTTATTATACTCTGCCAAATGGCTGGTGTGATAGGATCTATCTTTACAATGGACTCTATGCCTGGTTGGTATGCCACTATTGAAAAACCGGATATCACACCTCCAGGTTGGTTATTCGCACCTGTCTGGATAAGCTTATATGCCATCATGGGAATTTCAGCATATCTCATATTCAAAAAAGGTATGGAGAAACCGGATGTGAGGACAGCCCTTGGAATATTCGGGATTCAACTGATGTTAAATACGCTTTGGTCCATGGTTTTCTTTGGAATGAATTCGATTCTTGGAGCAATGTTGGTGATAATCCTGCTTTGGATTTCGATTATCGCAACGATAAAACTATTCTACAAAATATCAAAAACAGCAGGATTCCTTCTCGTCCCCTACATACTTTGGGTGAGCTTTGCAACAATTCTTAATTATCTAATATTCACCCTAAATTGATCACTTGTATCTTAAGAATGCACCTATACCACCGAAACCCGTAAGGAACTGAGAACCCTCAACAGTATTAGTAGAGATTATCTCGACTTCTATATTGTTGGCTCGAGCAAGATCATCAAGATCATCGATTAGATCTTTCTCTTCCCTGAGCTTCATCGCAGAATTGCAATAATCACAGTCGATCTTCTCTTCTGCCCCATCCCTGAAAATCTTTATCTTCACAGAACCGCATGAGGGGCATTTATAGCTACCAACAGAATGGGCCAAGCCTTCTGATAGCATTACACATCCAGCCTGTCTTGATAATATCGCATTCCTGACTTGAGCCTCCCCATATGTGGCGAGTCCATCGTTGACCACCTCTTTTATAAAACGTTCTACGATTACTTTCTCCTTGACGGCTTCCTGTTCAGCCAAAATGTTCTCACTCTTCGATAATACCTCACGCACTCCATATTCATCAGTATAACCAGTATCAACAGAACCTAAAATCTGATGCTGATAATTGAAAGGCTTCATCTTGAGGAATGAATCTTTTGTTGGTCCCGGACCTCCAACCATAATGCCTTTCACACGATTAAGGAATGCCTCATCCATTGCCTCTCCGACACGCTGATAATATTTCTCGATCTGTTCTTCGATGAGCCTTTCATATCGTCTTGCACTGTTATGGACAACAAATCCATTTGCAATGAAATTAGAGTATTGGGGGATTGTTATGTCATAGAATGGCTCTTTGTTCTTTACCAATATCTTTTCTTTGATTGTAGCAAGTGTGATATCAGAATCAAAGACATTTCTCAGGTATTCATATATTCTTCTACCTTTTTTACTCTTTAAATTTTTTTCGAAAACAGAGAGGATGTTTCTTTTAAATGCCATTCTTCCCAGGGGTTTCTTATTCTCAAAGAAACTGTCTGCATCATGAAAATCACTTGCTTTTAATCCAAGTTGCTTGGCCAGCCTGTAAACCTCCCCCCCATCAATCGGAATCTGATCTATGTGTTCCTGTTTAGATTGTTTTTTACATAACGAATTTAGTTTACGTTTTTTATCATTTTGCGTAAATCCAATTTGTTCTTTAAATCTAATTATGGAATTGTGATCAGAGATACTTGCTGTCCATTGCCCATCTCCCTGATTCTGCTTTTCGGAAAAAGAAGAAATGATGCCGAACCTGAGAAGCAGGAGGTGAACCTTTTGTATAAGACTCCGAGTAGTCCTGACAATTTCAATGCGATTGTCCTGAATAAACCCTTCAGAATCATAAATGCCTGCTAAAAATTGAGAAACAACAGCATCGTTACATTTTGTAACTGCAGAAGGGATGTCTCTTGATTTTTCTGAGATTATCTCCGGGGCTATATGCTTAACACCCTCGACAAATTCAATAGAAGGTATTCTAATCTCATAATATGTTTTTTTATCAAGAATCTCTTGTTGGTGCTCTTTGTCCACCTCCTTGATTTTGGCATCGATCCCGGTAATATCCTTTATTAGAGAACAATATTCTTTTGCAAGTTTTTCATCGTCCTCATGGATGATAATTCCCTCTCCATTAAGATAACCCTCACTACAAATAATACCAAAAAGTTTTCCAAGCTCTTTATTCCAGAATCCTGGAAAACAGGGGGTTCCTTTGTTCGAATATTTTTTGTTGAGCTTCAAGCCATATAATTTGTACAGTTTTCGGATATTGACATTAACTGGAACCGGTTTTCCAGTCTCAAGATGAGAGATAAGTGTCTGGGTAATCTCAAGGATTTCTGCTACCCTTTTCTGAGATAGGCCAAGTTTGATTCTAATTTTTTTGAGTTTTAAGCGTTCCTTGGAATCCAACGTAAGTTTCTTTTTTGGAATAAAACCAGTTTCCAGTTTTTTTCCTTTACAATTTATTTTCCTGGCCATTACAAGCCGGTCTGTCTTTGTAATATCTTTTGCAAACTTCTCTTTTATGCCAAACTCACTGCTCACGAAAAAACGATGATATGAAGTTGCTCTAATTTCACATGACGGCCCTTTGGTCCTTAAGATGACCGAATGTTTTGCAGGAGTTACAAAATAATCCGAAGCAAATGCCTGGATGCTTTTTGATAACTGGAAATCAATTCCCATTACCTGCGAACCAGCCTTCACATTTTCAATATCAATAAATTCACCATCACCTTTCATGACAAGAGTGCCAGCAGCAAGACATTGACCTCCTTTGCGAATCTTCGCATGGGCAGTTGAGTGTAACTTTTTGACAACATTGATATTTGTTCCTTTGACAATTGCAAGTGAAGCATCCCGTCCATCGAGCACCACTATGCCATAGCTATCCTTCGATTCAAGCATATCCTCAAGCGGTTCCAAAAAGAAACTGCTATCGCATCGATAGGTCCCGATATTCAAAGGCTCGGGAGGTTCTAGGGAAAAAAGCTGTATATCTACCTTCGCAGGATTGTCGGATATATTCCCAGCAAAAACGACTAGCCCATTCCTGGGGGTCTTCTTGAAGATTTTAAGATGATGTATAATCTTCTCAAGAGCACCTTGCACATTCGTCCTTGTCTGTTTGGATTTTATGTTGCTTGCTTGGCTGGTTTCTTCCCTGAGTTTTCCGGTCATCTCATGTACTGCGGATCCTGCCGGGATGTAAACCGAGATAAGCTGGGTACCGCTCCCTTTAAAGGAATTCAGCTTCTTGATCTGCTTTCGTAGTTCGTATAATTTCTCGCTTTTTGCTGCCATAATGAAAATCACTCTGTTGTCTGTTCGATCTTTTTGACATGTCCGTCTGAAAAGAAATATTTCATTCCGATTATCTTCACCCTCCCCTTCTTTTCTAAATCTCTAATTATAGGAGAGGATGATCTTATCTCATCAATCACGCACTTAATATTATCTTCCGTCGCTCTTTCGATATCCCTGTCGCATCGCTCAACAGACGCCTGCAGTTTATCCATCACGGCTTTTACATTAAGACTGCATCTGCCTCCTTGGCATGCTGCTGTTACAGCACCGCATTTCCCGTGACCAAGAACTGCAAGAACGGGAGTCTTCAAATGTTCAACACCATATTCCATGCTTCCGAGAACAATATCATCGACAACATTACCGGCGTTCCTGATGACGAAAAGATCGCCGATATTGGCATCGAATATGAATTCAGGAACAACCCTTGAATCAGAGCAGGTAAGTACAGTTACAAAAGGATTCTGTCCTGATATAGTTGATTCCCTGACCTTCCCGATATTTTTCCCGGGCAACATCCCGCTCTGATATCTTCTGTTTCCTTCTTCCAATCTTTTCTCGACCTCATCCGCATCCATCCTATCAACCTTCCGGGAAACTACTGAAACCGGATGTGGATTCCGATTTCAGTGATCCTGCATATATGATGATCCATGGCTTGAAACCAAGCATCACTGCAAAAGACATCATGACTTGTGATTGCAAGTGACATCTCCCAAATACAGACGTGTTACCGACCATCAATCCATCATAAGATAGTCGTCCTTTTATTTTATAATAGATTGGGCTTGCTTATTCGAGCATCTCAACAGTATCTACGATTCCATCTCCGTTATCATCAAAACCTTCCACCACTTTGGCAATCCGGTTAGGATCATACATGTTGCCTTTACATATGCTACCCATATCGCGCAGAAGACTCAACACTGCCGCCCGGGTTCCGTGCTGGTTGAGTCCTCCTAAAAGCAATATTTTCGTATTCCTTGAGAAAGGATTATTGATCAGTTCTACTATGCCGACATTCTCACCATATCTTTTACCTGAAAGTTTGCTCTGAACATCAGAACTTGCATCAGAGAACCGTAATGAGAGATTCCTATTCACCTCAGAAACAAGCATGTTTACTTTGGGACCGCCTGCTAATATAAGATTTAATGATTTATCAGCATCCCGCATTTGTGTATCCAAAAAATAAAGTGGAGGCGAAAAAGACGCATAACGACCTAAAAGCGCTCCAAATTCCACCATGCAAAGCTCACTTCCCCGCGCCCGGTACTTCCCGTGGGGATCCGGAGACCCCAAGACCATTCTTCCATTGAAGAAACCTCTCGATATAAACGGCTCTAATACTGCCGGTATCTTATGCTCCTTGATGACGTGCCCCCTCCAGGCATCAGATCTGAGTATCATGACCAGGCTGGGAGAAATGGCTGAGAACTTTTTAGCGACTCCGCCTTTCCTTTCCTCATACTCCGCGAATCTCGCAAGATTGGCCTCTTCAAGAATTTTCATATGGTAGTAGGCCCCTTGCACTGACATCCCCATCCTCCGGGCGATCTGCGCAGGATACATCGGTTCTTCTGCGATGAGCATAAGGATTTTCATTCTTTCCGATGAGAGAACTCCAATGGATTCCAACGGGATGGCTGCAGATTCCATGACCTCATTGCGATTGTTGAGAAGTTTCATTGCAAGACACCTAAAAAATATTTTTAATTGGTAATAAAATTATTTGTATATCTATATTAAAAAGGATTTTGTTTCTAGTTCTCACAGTGAATTTGATGTGTGGGATAATCGGTTATGCCGGAATGAACAATGCTGCTCCTTTCTTATCAGAAGGATTAAAAAAACTCGAATACCGCGGCTATGACTCGTTGGGAATCGCTGTATCGGAGGATGATTCTATTCACATTATCAAGGAAAAGGGAATGGCTAAGGACGTCCTGAAGAATATTGATATAGAAAAGATCAAAGGAAAAACAGGCATAGGACATACCCGGTGGGCAACCCATGGTAAACCGTCCCGTAAGAATGCCCATCCTCATTATAGCTCGAACAGGGAAGTGGTTCTTGTCCACAACGGAGTAATCGAGAATTTCATTGCGCTGAGGGAATCATTGGAATCAGACGGGCACCTCTTTGAATCGGATACTGACACCGAAATCATCGCCCATCTCATTGAACAAGAATTGAGAAAGAACAGCCCAAGCGATGCTTTCAAAAATGCTATTTCAAAACTTGAGGGCTCTTACGCTATTGTATGCATGATAAAAGGCGAAGAAGGTCTCAAGTGCGCGAGGAAAAGCAGCCCCCTTCTCATTGGCATTGGGGATGCCGGAATGTTCTGTGCCTCTGACATGCCTGCCATCCTGGATCATACTGGAAAATTCATAGCTCTTGATGATGGAGAAATAGCCCAAATCCATGCCAAAGGCTATGAGATCACGGATAGGAACGGGAACCACGTCGCAAAAGAACCGTCCAACATAGAGTGGGACGCTCAAATGGCCAAAAAAGAAGGCCACCCTCACTTCATGAAGAAGGAAATAAAGGAACAGGGGCAGATATGGAATACCTTGATATCCGACACCTCAAAAGCGGAAGAAATGCTTGATAGTGCAGAAAGGATCGATATTGTCGCTTGTGGAACATCATATCATGCCGGAATGATGCTGGCATTTCTCTTACAGAAACGGAAAAAAACGGCCCAGGCATTCATAGCAAGCGATTATCCCCAGGTGGTTAATCCACCTGAAAATACGCTGGTGGTGTCATTTAGTCAAAGTGGTGAAACTGCGGATGTTCTCCAAGCCATCAGATTTGCAAAAAAGAAAGGATGCATGACAATCGGAATAACCAACGTCAACGGATCAACCATGACAACATTGGCTGATGAGATTATCCTACTAAATTGTGGTCCTGAGATTGGCGTGGCCGCCACAAAGACATTCACTGCTCAGCTCGCCATAATCTATAAGCTCGTCTTCGGCAAGGAACAGCTTGATGAATTGCCAGGGATAATAAAACAGATGATCAACAGGTCGGCTCGGATCAAAGAGACCGCATCTTTCCTCAAAGACCATAAAGATGTATTCTTCCTGGGAAGGGGACTGTCAGTGCCTATAGCTTATGAGGGATCTCTCAAGTTCAAAGAGATAACATATATACATTCGGAAGCCTACCCTGGAGGAGAACTGAAGCATGGTACGCTTAGTCTTATAGAAGAGGGCGTACCTGTCATTGTTCTTGCACCTGATAATGGAACAGTTTCAAAAATGCTTGGGAATATAAGCGAGGTGAAGGCAAGAGGGGCGCGGATAATCTCGATAACTGATAATCCTGAAGTCGTAAAGGAAAGCGATTATTCAATAGATCTCCCCTCGGGCATGGACAAGAGGCTATATCCGTTCGCTCTTACCATACCCTTGCAATTGCTCGCATATCATGTCAGTAGAATGAGAGGGATTGATCCGGACAGGCCAAGAAATCTTGCCAAATCGGTCACTGTCGAGTAGCTTTCTTCCTGTAAGGTTCGATCAGCTTGGTCCAGATCAAATAAAGCAATACCACAACGATTAGCCCTCCACCGATAATAAACAGCGGACTGGGACCTGTGCTTTCCACACTCAGTTGCGAATCGTATGTATTAAAGCCCACTTTTTCAACCTCAAATGGATAATCTCCGGCAGGAAGAGTGAGATTTACACTGCCATTGCCTGTGTAGAACTGTCCATTTATTGAAAGATTGAATTTCCTCACAGGAGAACCATCATCACCATCTGAAAAATATATGGTGAAGGGTTCATCTTCAATACGTTCTGGTGAAATTTTTACAACCATGTCACTAAGCGGTATTGTAGAATCATAGGAGATGCCTGTCGTGGTATATCTTTCACCGGTTTCTTCACCAGCTGCATCCACAACCTTGCAAGAAATAAGGTTCAGACCAGCCTCAAAAGACTCTTCAGGCAAGACGGAATAGGACCAGGATCCGTTAAGCACATTCACTTCTTCCCAAGGTCCATCATTCAGCTTAACAAATATTTTGGCATTGCCTGCTTCTGAAACATATCTCCCATTAATGAAGAGTTCTTTCTTTCCAACAACATCCCCTTCCACAGGGTCGATTATCGAGCACGCCCGTTCCGTGCTGTATGCATAAACAGAACCATCGTGTGAACCGAATATCACTTTATTCTGATAGAATAATGGAGTCATTGCCCAATCTGTCGCAGAACCTTCCCAAAGCACATTTCCTGTGGCAGTATCCATAGCATATGTATTGCGGTCAGTGCTCGCAACGAAAACAACCTTCGTTCCCCCCATGAATCCGCTTATGAGCTTTGATTCCACTGCAAGGTTTGTGGATGATTCCCATTGCACCTGTCCGTTGGTGGGATCAACTGAATAAATGTTCCCGTCATTGCTACCGAAATAAATAGCATCATCTCCAACAAGTGGAGTGCTCAATACCCAATTACCGGTCTTCACCTCCCAATCCGGATAACCTCCTTGAAGGCGAAAGGAATGCAAGGAATTGTCAAGGGCACCCACATACGCTGTGGAACCACTAAGAGCAGGCCTTGAATGCCAAAATGAACCTTCATCAAGACTTCTTTCCCATTCCACGTTTCCGGAAAATCTTTGCTTGACCAAATGATCTCCTGCTCCGAAAATCAAAAAACCATCACCGGCAGCCGGAGGGGTCATAGTTCCATTGAATGAATGAAACCTCTCTGCTCCAGATCCATCCGTGTTGATGGCATAGACACCCATGTCTGTTGTCGCGTATATCTGATTATTCGCTGAGACCAAGCCGAATACTGTGGAAACGTTATATTCATCCAAGGATAAGTCAAGATTCCATAGCTCACCACCGGATGTGGTAAGCCTGGATATTTTCCCATCGTGAGTTGCGGCAATCGCAGAGCTCTCAAATCTTATGATTTCGATAACATCAGTACCAACTCTGCTCTCCCACATGATTTGTCCATTGGAAGGTGCAAGGGCATAAACATTCCCATTCGTCGAACCGATCAGTATCCGATTTCCGAGCACGACGGGTTGGGTGTTAATCTCTCCACCCAGATCACTTTCCCACAGAAGAGAAGAGTAGGAAAGAGAAAAAAGTGCAAGGATGAATAATAGCCTTTTCATGATCATCCCGGGAAAAGGGAATCATGAGCTCCGTCATTTATCTCTGCTATCACTTTGCGTCCATTCTTTCCATCTACAGTTATCCCTATACTAAGGGCGGTTCCGATGACCTCCTTAGCAGTGCCTTTTACTGTAGTAGACAATGAATTCGTCTTGGCTTTAGCCAATTCCACTAACTTCTCCAAAGAAATGTCGCCAGCCGGAGATTCCCTGTCTCCTGCCCCTTTGCCAGCCCCTGCAGAGCTTTTTAAAAGCTCGGCAGTAGGTGGGCTTCCAACATCTATCTCGAATTGTTTAGTATCAGTATCAACAAGGACCTTGATAGGCACCTTGATTCCGGAAAATGCAGAAGTGGCTTCATTTATTTTTGATACCACATCTCCAGCGCTCACTCCAAGAGGACCAAGTGCTGGTCCAAGAGGCGGTCCGGCCGTCGCTTTTCCACCTTCCACAATAACATCTACCGTTTTTTTCATTTCAATCATCCGTAAGAAGTGTTATGCATCTTATTTTCAGTAAGCGATTAAAAACTTACCGATAATGCAGAGGAAACAATTACCTTGTTGATACTAACTTTTTTCAAATATACTATCTTTTTGGAAAAGAAAGTTATCTTTTTGGAAAAGAAAGTTGGACGCTCTTACCCCCATCCTTCGAATTTAATATTATCCGCAGGCACATCATTCTCGATAAGGCAATTCCTCAAACTGGAGGTCATCTTAAGAGGGCCACAAAGGAACCATTGCCGTTCTTCCATGCAATCGATATAACAATTGAGCATATCTTCACTTATACGGCCGCACTCCCCCTGCCAATCCTCTGGTTCTTCCCGTGTGAGGGTTATTATGGTGTTGATCCCGGCCAACGATCCAAGCTCTTCAAGTTCTTCACCATAGATTACCAGATCGCGACTTCGGACACTGTAGAAAAGAGAGAAATCGCCCGTGATCTTTTTATCCCGTATATATCTAAGGATACTCATGAACGGTGCAATACCCGTGCCTCCTGCTATAAATGCGCATTTTTCCTGACCTTCATAAATGAAATGCCCCATTGGTCCACTCACCCCATACACGTCCCCAATTGAAGCTTTATCTAAAAGGGACGTCATTTGTCCTCCAACCATTTTAATGCAAAATTCAATGTAATCCTGGGTGGGGGAGGAAGCGATTGAATAGGGCCGATGCAGAGTGCTTTCTCCGCTATCATCAAGAGCGTGAAGCATGGCGAAGTGACCTGGCTTATAAACAAGATGATCACCAAGCGGTTCCATCTTGAATACTTTTATGTCGTCGACAGATTCTATTGAAGATATTTTATAATTGAGTACTTTCATTTTCTCACTAACCAAGACTATCCCATCTTTTTTCCTTTATTTCAGGATAAGATTAAAAAATACCTCCCCTAAATAAAAGCATGGATTATGATTTTGGGAAGGTTCTTTCCTATGCATGGGGTTTTTATACCTCCAGAATAGGCCAAATCACCGCATTTTCTATCCCGTTCATTCTTGCTCTTTCCATTCCCGCCCTCGTCCCTGCTCCCACATATATGGCACTTGGAGCGGTTTTCATCAGAACCGGAAGCATTCCTGAACTTGACGTACTGGCTATCGCATTCACTGCCGCTGCATACTTCTTTTCACTGTTCATAATCTCTGACAGTATCGTGAATGTCAATCTTGTTCTGAAATCTAGAAAAACATGGACTTCGATCAAAAAGAGTGTTCTCATGGGCATGAAAAAGTATGCAAGCCGTATCTTTTATGTTTATACTGTCTTTCTTCTTCTCATGTTCATAGCCCAGCTTTTGACATATAGCATGCCCTTCCAGTCGATAATTTATCCTCTTTTTGTGATGATGCTGGGTTTCGCGATATTCTTTGTCCCCCCTGCAATCGTAATAGATGACTCCGATACTCCTAATTCGATAAGACGGGCATTTTCCCTTGCGACAACTAAACCATTATACATCCTCTTATGGATGATCCTGGGCCTTATTGTGATGTCCGTAACGGAATTGATAGCATTGTTTTTGCTTCCCGGAATCCTGGGAACGGTTTTCATTCTGCTTTTTAATTCATTGTTCATACTCCCTTTCCTGATAGTTCTGCAGACGACAATGTATATGGAAAAATATCCGCTCGCGAAATGAACATGGCGTTTTTTAAAAAATGCCTGTATAGTTAAGCCCATGCCGGAAACTAAAACTCAATCAAGAAAAAAAGACCACATAGAGATAGCTCTCAAAAAGGATGTTCAGTATTCTTTCAGTCCTGGATTCGAACGGATGCAGATTATGCACAACGCTATCCCTGAAATGGCCCTGCAGGATGTTGATTTATCCTATGATTTCCTTGGGAAAAAAATCGAATACCCTCTATTGATCGAGGCGATGACAGGAGGATGTGAAAGCGCCTCTCTGATAAACAAGAAATTGGCAGAATCCGCCCAGAAGGCAGGGGTGGCTATGGGCCTTGGTTCCCAAAGAGCCATGCTGGAAGACAAATCCCTTTCAGATACATTCATGGTAAGGGATGTTGCTCCCGACATACCCTTGCTAGCCAACATTGGAGCTGTCCAACTCAGGGAGCACGAAACCGAAAAGATAATGGAACTCGTTCATTCCATTGATGCGGATGCTATCGCAGTGCACTTCAATGCATTGCAGGAAGTTATCCAACCGGAGGGCGATCATGATTTCACAGGCGTACTCCCCTCACTCAAAAATCTCTGCAAAGAAGCGGATTTTAAGGTTATCGCCAAAGAAACAGGCGCTGGATTCAATACTGAATGCGCAGACCTGTTTAAGAAAGCAGGAGTCTCTATGATCGATATCGCCGGATCAGGAGGGACCTCCTGGAGCAAAGTCGAGTACTTGAGAGAACGCACAATCCCTGGATTCGAGGATTGGGGCATACCGACTATTGAAAGTATTGCAATGTGCAAGGGGATCATCCCCATGATAGCAAGCGGAGGGATACGTGATGGTATCGATTGTATCAAATCGATAGCTCTTGGTGCTGAAATGGCAGGAGCGGCCCACCCGTTCCTCATGGCACACCAGGAAGGAAGGCTTGATGAGGAGCTATCCAAATGGAAAGAACAAATGAGAATCGCGGCTTTCCTGAGCGGAAGCAAAACCCACTCAGATCTCAAGGATACTAAGATCATGTTCCTCTAGGCTGTTAACGATCCTTATTTCCAGAAGTCTCAAAATGTTTCTGATACTACACATTTCAACCGACATTTTGTTACATTCCTTTATAAACACTTTAAACCATTTGATAGTGGAATCGACAGGATGAGACCTAATGGTTCATGTGGTATATAGTGTAATAACATATATTTAAATATTGGAATGTGTTAATATATGTATATGGGACGTTTGGAGTATCTCTCAAAAGCACCCCGTGATCTGGGGCTTACGAAGAAATCGGCCAAAAGATTCTATGCCAGAATGGGGGCTCCTTCCCTATATGAGCATGTCATGAAAGTCCAAAAAAGGGCCGAAAATGACCGTGTCGTAGAGAAAGAACCAATCTTTAGATATGATCAAAACAACCCTGAAAAGGCAAAACGAGCCTGGGCAAACCATGACCTTGCAGTCACTAATCTATTCCACCTCATCGATTATGATAAGCTGATGTTCAATATTAATAATCAAAAACAAATCCTATTACCGCAGATGGTGGTCAGTGATGAAGCAATAATGGGAGAATTGGAAATCTTCTCAAGATTATCCGAGCTAAATTGCAGGAAAGCACCGGCCGAAGAGTATGTTAATCTCTTGAATAACAGAAGTGGACCTCCGCCTCTGGCTTTGCTTTCCATGATGGTGGATCTTGCAGTCACACACCTGGAAGGCGATGATCTTGATGGAATAGCCGGACCGGATTATGGATTGTTCAGAACTTATAATACCAAGGCAGAAGCGGAGGTATGCCTCAGGAATGATGCAAGCGCAGGAGAAAGGATATATGCGAAACTTGCCGAGCTCTTTGGATATCCCCAATTGGCAGGAGATATATACTATTTCGCATATGAGGTGAACCACCCGCTTATATTTGAACATGTCAAAGAACTCAAAGAAGACGACAGGATGAACTCCTGTCTTGAGAATACTCAGGGATTGGTTCGTAATCTTGAAAAGGATCTCAGATATATTCTGAAGAGATTAGGGTTCTCGGATGCCAGAATAATAGTTAGGGAGGAAAAGCACGATGGCAAGAAAATGAAAAAAATCTTTGATGAGATGAAAGAGGAATTACCCAACAAGGATGAGCCGTGCTTTGATTCCTATTTGGTTAAAAACTTGGATAAATGCGATCTTTTCTGGTTCCCGGACCCTGTTGCAATGAAAATAGTCGTTGACAAGTTCAAGCACACTAGCGGGAAGGAGGTAGACATTGATGAATTACCCATGGACGAGAGGATGAATGTGCTCAATATTGCAGTAAAGCAGATCAAGACATTCCTGAATGCATTTGAGATGTCTTATGGATATAAACATACTAATAAATTCAGGAGCAAGCCGAATGGGTATAAGGATTTCAAATTCGTAGCCCGGCCTAATGAAGTGAACGGTTTTCTTCCCTTCGAGATACAATTGAAAACAAGCAAATGGCACTATCTTGCCGAATATGGTGGTTCTGCACATTATCTCTACCTTAACCGGAATGATCCTGAAGGGAAGAGTATAGAGAGGCTCATCAACGTCCTCAAAAGCAGATATAAAGGGATAATACACAATGGACTCAACGGCTAGAACCCTGAAGATTCAGCATGATGATTGGTCACATTCTTTAGTTTGGTTCTCGATCATAGCCACATTTTCTAAGTGAAAAGCCAGGTACTGATTAAATATCGAGCTATGGGACAGCATTGGAAAATGGGCGCAATGCTCGAACATCTTGAAAAATGCACTCTGGATCCTCTCTGCAAGCTTAATGACCGAAAGAGGAGATATCAAAGGATCCTCATCACCTGCAAAAAGCATGGTTGGCACTTTTATCTCCGAGGCTCTCTCGTAAAGTTCATCATCCATCAGTAAAAGCGCCCTCATTGAAATGCTCATCGCGTTTATATCCGCCCGGTAAACATTCTTTATCATCTTCAATGCATGTTCCGGGTTTTCAGCATTTCGCATGTACGTGAAAAGCAGGGCGCTTCTTAGAATCTTCCAGGACAATTCACGTTCTGCCAACAACTTAGTCTTTATGCCGTTAAGCCATCCGAAACCTCCAGATGCCCATGCAAGAAAATCGGTTAATGGATGAAGATAGCGCATATCCCTCAGGAAGCCCAACTTCCTGGGATCCATATAGGCTGGGGCCACTAGCAACAGGCCACTCACCCGGTCAGGGAACATATGATAGAATTTCATAGCATTCCCACCCCACATGGAATGCCCGCATATTGTCATTCTATCAACATTCTCCTTGTCCATCACAGAAACAAGATCCTCAGCCATGTCTTTAAGGTAACTCTCAGGAGTGCTGCTCCCCAGACCACTGTGCCAATGGCCCCTGTTTTCCATGGTGATAATGCCAAAATCCCCTCTGAACCTATTTATCTGTCCCAGCCATGCCGCAGGATGGGTAGTGTATCCTCCCTGAAATGCTATCACAGGTCTGCCTGATTCTTTTGCAGAACGGTAACGATAGAACACGTTCGCACCTTTTCTTTGTATGGATCTGTCCCTGGAAGGGTCTCGAATGCCTTTTTTGAAGAGTAGTTCGATCTTCGATGCCATAAGACATTTATTGGTGGTTAGATATTAAATATATTGATCATTTGGTTTGGGATGATGTACTGGTTGGATTCGAATAAAGTGTTTGCTTTTATAAAAAAATGAAAAATAAAATCTTCTTTCTTAACGACGTAAATTCCTGTCGATATAAAGTTTTTATAAATATTCTGGTAAATAGAGTTGAGTTATGGAGACTTCAAAATCCTTGGGAACAAACAGGAAACACAAACTGAGTGAAAAATGGAAAGAGAAATCGATAATGGATTTCATAGAGGCAGCGCCCCTGATTGATGGCATACTTTCAGAAAAAGCCGGTTTTTTGGCAATAACTTGCAAGTATACGGTCATACATGCATCGCCTGACGCTCTCGAGATATCCGGATTAACAAAGTCTGGTTTAATTGGTTCAACCTGTTTCAAAGCCTTTGGAAAAGAACAAAAATGTCCTGATTGCCGTGCACTGGAATCTAGCATGTGGGGTATGCGTACAAAAGGCTCAATTAAACTTGGAACAGATACTTATGATGTAGAGTATGTGCCATTAAAATTAAGGGAGGAGAACCTGATTCTATGCACATTAATGGAAAACGATATTTATGGAAGCAAAAAAGCCACTGCATCATCAAATGAGATTCTTGGTAAAATCAGTGCAGGCATAGCCCATGATCTCGCAACTCTCCAAAGTGCTGTCTTCGCATATCTCCAGATCATGGACATGTATAAGGACCGTATTTTCAATGAAGAAAATGAAACTGCATTATTTCTAAAAGAAGAGATAGGAACGATGAAACAACGGATGGATGCTGCAGCTGATCTATGCAAAACTATGAGCAACCTTTCATCAATAAACAGGGAACCAAAAGTACAGACCACGGAAAGCATGATCAATGCAGCTATTTCGATACTCCCTCGGAATATATTAAGAGAAAACAACAAGCAGATAGAAATTCAAATGGAGGAGTGTATGCCTGTTGAATGCTTCGCAGTTCCTAATGATGTCGAAATGACGATACTAAACATCATAACAAATGCCGCCGATCACGGATATCTGCAGGGAGGGGAGGGGAACATTGTCATCAGGTCCTACTCAACCGAAAACGAAGCCGTGATAGAAATAGAAAACGATGGTCTTCCTATTGATGATAATGTTAAGGGGCAACTGATACGTAAGCCGATCCTTTCTGAAAAAAGCAACAATGGCATAGGGATACACTCTTGTGCCACAAGGCTGGAATTCTTTGGGGGGCGGCTGGAATTCGAAAGCGAATCCGAAAAGACCATTTTCAGGATAAACCTCCCCTTGGAGCCCCCTAAGCTTTAAGACATTATTTATTTTTTGAGATATATTCATATGCACTATATGCAGCTGTAACTCCTTCTGCGGAAGCGATTATCGCTTGTTTAAAATCATCATTTACAACATCTCCTGCTGCAAAAACGCCTTCTTTATTTGTTCTTCCATCCCGATCTATCTTTATCTCCTTCTTGCTGTTCAACTCCACCCCAAGATCTTCGGCAATATCACTGAGGGGCACCTGTCCGATCTCGACAAAAACCCCGTCAAGCTCAAGAGTATCGGAACACTTGTAGGGAGTATCGAGTTTGACTGCTGTAAGGGAATCACCACCCATGAATTCAGTTATCGATGTGTTGTTTATGACTTCAATCTTCTCATTCTTCCTGATTCTTTCCATATTGTATGGTTCAGGGCGTATTTCATTCCCCCTGTATATCATATAGACTTTTCTGGCCCATTGAGTCAGCAATACCGCTTCCTTTGCAGCAGAATCACTCCCGCCCACAACCGCAATAGTGCTGTCCTTATAGAAGAAACCATCACAAAGAGCACAATAGTGCACACCTCTACCTTCGAATTTATCCTCGCCTGCAACATTGAGCTTCCGAACCTTTGTTCCAGTGGCCAGGATTATAGCTTTCGATGTATGGGTTTCACCTGCGGATTTGACCACATAATGATCATAAGATCTCTTAATGGAATCAACCCTTCCCTGTTTCATGATGGGATCATATTCTTTTGCATGCTCTTCAATCTGTCTTATGAGCTCGGTTCCGGTGATATCTTTTATCCCCGGCCAATTCCGTATCTCATTGGTTTGTATGATCGTTCCCCCTTCCACCTCGCCTATGACAAGAGTGTTCAATTTCATTCTTCCTGCATACATAGCGGCTGAAAGCCCGGCTACTCCGTGTCCCACCACAATAACATCATAATCCTCAGTCATAGCAACACAACCTCTCCATTTTTAAACAACTAGATCCTTACCAATGCACTCGATATGTTTATTATCATAATTAATTAAAAAAGATTGACATTTTTTTCCTGATTATAGACGTTATGAAAAACACCGCCCCAATGATAATATGGCGATATGATGTATCCCGGATATGCCGGACTTGATGTGGGCAATGATAAGACAGTTGGTAACAGTCTAGAATTTTCCAGAAGAATTACAGCTGTCGACTGCAGGAGCATTGGATTTTTGATGACGAACTTCCTATGAGAAAACAGGAGTCAGACGATGAATTGCATAAGTATGGGGAAAAGCTAATTCTTACGACAGTTGTAGTGTGGAAAGATGACAGGGAGACACTGCAGAAGGGAATTTCCCCACCAGCAAAGCAGGCCTGAGAGAACTGGCCGTAAAACTCTCTAATTGCGAATCTGTTGTGGAAGCTTCCACTCCTGGCATTTTTGCATATGGCTATCTTAAGGAGAAGGTGGCGAATATCAAAGAAGCAAACCCTACTGCTCTAAGGCCGACATCTCATTCAGGCAAGAAGACTGATGGATGTGATGCAGAGACGATAATCAGCGATGCCGGTACGGCCGATGAAGTGTGGCAAGAAGACTGATAGATGTGATGCACGGAAGCTGGCTGATTTGCCCAGAGCAAACCTTCTTCCCACTTGTTATATGCCTGATGAGAAGGCAAGGGAATGGAAGGATATGTGGGGCATCGGAAATCATTAGTTACTATAAGAAGCAGGATAAAGAACAAAATACGCACCATAATGGCAAGGGAAGGATTCAACCTGCCTTATACACCTGACTTCGCCAGATTAAAATAATGAAGGTTGTCTTTTTTTGATAAAGCTGATGGTAAGATCTGAGTTAATAATCTATTTTCCAGCTCTTGAAATAATCCTCCGCCATTGCCTTGGAATTATAAGTTATTGCTATGTCTTTG
>CAYVTJ010000010.1:0-16107 GCA_964454475.1 Microcaldota archaeon
AGTGACCTGGCGCGAAACCGTTGTTTTTGGCAGAAATTCAACCGTTGTTTTCATTCACTGATCATCTCTTGCTGTTTTTCAACAAGTGCAGTGAGCTCATGCATTTCAGAGCTCATATTTGGTCGCAACCAAAATAGAAAGAGAAAATCTATGAGCTTTTCGTTTTTGCCTGATTTTCAGAGGTAAGCCGGAATGAATTTAAAGTCTTACCTCATTTTTGCCTAATCGATCCTGATAATTTTTCCAGCTCCCCCTTCCAAATAAGCACCTGGATAGGAATTTTTTATCGCTGTCTTCTGCTGTGTACAATGAGTTGGGCAGATAAGATCCAGGCCTTTCAATGATTTCGCGGGCGTACTATGGAGTCCTCCAATTATCCCAAACACCTTTCCAAATCTGGATGCGATATCCAATATGCCTTCCATTTGCGGATGGGAACAACCAACGATTACCATGATGCCTCTCCCGGTTTTGATGCAGAGCGATTGCTCGATACCTTCCAGTTCTCCTGTTGAATATACGTTCTCATGAATCTCTGTCGGACCATTTACAATGGTAAAATCTCCGGGCATTCCTACCCTGCCAAACGAAGGAGGCACCCATATCTTCAGACCTCTGTTCTTTTTTATGAGTTCATTTAGTCCTCCAGTATGGTCAAGATGGGCATGGGAGATGAACACCTCATCAATAGAAGCAGGATCTGTCCCGAGTTTCTCCATGTTGGACAGCAGTATCTCACCATTTGTTCCTGTATCGAATAGAATTCTCGGAAGTCCCTCAATCACTACCAAGGCAGCAAACCCCCAGTCAGCCTGGAGTCCTTCATTAAAAGCAGTATTGTCATAAACTATGATAATCACTGTCTCATCATTTGACAAAGGAAAAGGTGGTTTTTATATCTTGCTATGAAAGAATCAGAACAGTGCAACAACAAGGTTAAATTAAAATCCAACCTCTCTCGTTGCATCAACTTCACCCAAATATCTCATGGAAATCGCAGGCACCATCCCACCAGGGGTTCTGCGAAGGCCGTATTCGAATTCTACCGGAAGATGGCCTTCTCCTACGTTTTCGGCATCACGGCTGCCAATTTCCTCTTGAAGAAGTTGCGCCAATCTTCTGATAGTCGCTCTATTGGCACCCTGGAAATAGATTACCTCTCCTGTCCGCTCAGAATCATATCTGCATCCCATGGTGGTGAGTATGCTCTCTTGGATGTCATCCCGTACGCTTTCATATTCATCAGTATTCAGGACGGTCCCGATATTTTCTGCATTCAACCCAACCGATATCGATAGGGTATTCCCACGAGAGGTATTCCCACGAGATCTCCAAGTAAAGTTTTCAACAATGTAAGGTGTCGGATCTCCCTCCAAGGTTTCAAAATATCCTGCAATAATGGAATCCGGATTCTCTTCGACATACTCCTCTATGCTTCTGGTTAGTCGGCTTATTCTGTCTCCTCTTGGTGGAAGATTCCCTTGATCTCTTCGAATTTTTTCTTCTAATTCTTCTATCTCTTCCTCTAATCCTTCAGGTCCTACACTCTGCATAATTTGATCATAAGCATCAGAAACTGTACTTTCGATCCTCGCCCTCTCCTCATCACTCATCGCAGGTTGCGGGACTACAGCATCTACCTCAGGACCTTGCTGTCCTTCTTCTTTTGTTCTTTCTTTAAATCGAGCCATAATTCTGTTTTATTACAAAGCCTTTTTAAGATAATTCGGCACTGATAATCCCCCAATAGCAAGTCAATATAATGCTTCAAAACATTGTCTTCATTGCAAAATCGGTCATCGGATGCTCCAATTATTAGGATTCGTAAGATTTACCGTCCATATATGACCCGACGTCCGGACATGCAATCTGCTTCCATGAACAGAAAATTCATCCATGCCTTGTTCCCTAATCTGCTGTGGAATCGGGATAAGATAGTAGGGAGATCCAACATAGCCCAAAACACCAGCGTTTCCTATATTCGAGGATCCTGAGAAGAGGGGTTCCGGGCCGATCGCGATAATAAAATGATCATCACTCCTAATCACGCAGAATTCATCTGAAAAACCAATGGCCTTGATTTGTCTTATCCCGTGTCTATCAGGAATCCTGATCTTCTCCTTTTTTGTTTCGTAAGAACCGTGTTCAAGATAGGTTATTCTATTCCCGAGAACTGCGCATTCGAAGTTGCCCCGTCGCATGGCAAATTTTCCGGAAACCTGCATTGGCACGTTCATTTGGGGCCCTGGATTTTCTATCGAATCGAAAGATCTGGCTATGCCGGGCATTGATGCCAGTACGAAAGATGAAACCATAAATCCGGACATCCATCTCATTATCCTCTTTTTGGGTTTTTCCTTCATTCTCCTTGCGGTCTTGAGTCCAAGGGCTTTCAAAAGATCACTATTTTGTTTTATTTGGAACATTTTATAGTTTTATAGCAAACTGAAAAAAATCCGATATGAACGATTCATCTGATGATCATCCCGCTCTGTTCCTTCCAGTTTTCCACGGCTTCTTTAAATCTGCTCTTCTGCACGAATAGGATGCTGTCAAATTTTTCATTCTTCATGAGTACGACTACGGTTTTCCCACCAAGCGTTGCGAAACTTTTAATTTCACCCATTCCAAGGTGCTTCGCCATTCCTGCAAGGTATTCTCTGAGTTTCAGCGCTAGAACCTTGGGAACGGTCGGGCTTCCCTGACTCATCTTTGCCATAAGAATTTCATCCCCTCTTATGGCAATAATCCCTGCGTAGAGTCCTTTATTTATGAAAGATTCAAGGAGCTTTTCCGGATCAATCTCCTTCTTCTTCAAAACCCTGCCATCAAAGAGAATGCCTGCAGCTTTCTGCTCTCTCGCATATTTATTCATCACCCAAGGCCTCAGGGATGCCGGGATGCCCCCGAGGGAAGTCTTGAATACCTCTCCTTCCTGAGACAATATTTCACTAATTTGACTCTCCCAGGCTGGCCACTTCTCTTCAGCCATCACCTGTTTCTGCTTGAGCTTTTGGATGGTTTTCTCGATCTTTATGAGATCATCGCTCACAAGCTTCTTTGTCCTGGGGTTCATCTCTTCTGCAGTCTCGGATATTTTATCTGCTGTAACTGAGGAATACTCGTCATACTCCCTGCCTACATCAAAACCTGCTTCACTTGCTTCATCGATGAGGGATTTCAGCTCCTCCAGTCTCTGCAGGAGAGTCTTCTTTTTGGTTTCGAACAATTCTTTCTCTTTTTGTATTTCAACACCATAAGTCCTCTCAAGGATCATAACTTTCACAAGATTCTCCAGGCCTATATACAGCATTAGCAGGCCAAAGAACCCGCAAATCATGCCAATAACCCCCCACCATTCAGATATCATGAACTCCAGCGCTTCCATATTGAGCATGGAACTAGGTATCTCTGGTTCGACCGCCTGAAAGATTGCAGAGAATACTGCGATTGTGACAAGGACTACAGCTATTGTCAGGTCGGTTTTCCAACTGATGCTCGTCCTTCCCAAAGCCTTTCTTATGCCTGCCGATGCATCCTGCCCTGCCATTTTTGCTCTTATTATGGCGACCAGCAGGGTGGCAAGAGTATAGATCATCATTGCAATGATGAAGATAATGCTCAGGGAGAAACCGAATCCTAGATAATAATTGTCGGTCAGATTTGCCAGACTCAAGAACAATTCATTCAATGGTTCAAGATATACCAGATTCGCACTCTTCACGGTCAACTCCGGGACCGAATATTTGCTTATGACGCTTTCTGGGGGCATGGTGGAGCTGAAACTGTACATCATCATGTATGCTTCCTTTGACGATTCCTGGGGGGCCCACCCTATTGTGATCCCTCCTCCGTCAGAGGTTACAATCTGGTGAGGGCTCGAGAGCTCACTGCTTCCACTCAGAATGCCTTGTGGAATCACCTCATTCAATGAGATTGTTTCAAGACTATCTCCAAGATATGATCGGCCGCCTTCATCGTCCACCGTTATTGTAACTATATAGGTGTAACTCTCATTCTCGACCGAATAACTGCCAAAGACGTCTGATGCCTTGCTGAAATCTTCCATATCAAAATCCGTGGGATTGCAAAGCTGAATTCTTTCATTGGCCACTATCGGATTCACATTCATTGATGCAAGCCCGAAGAGGGAATCGCGCAGATTATTCAGATATAGATTTCTCTTTTCCATGCTTCCTTCTTTGAGATCCAATATGTCTCTCCTCGCACTGGCAACATCATCTCCAAAGTTGCCGGCATTCTTCTGAAACAGCATTATGGATCCACCGATAACTTCTCCGAAATTGTCGGTCTTTTCACGGCACTCTATGGAAGTGCCTTCACAGAGCCTTTTACAGGTTGTGGTATCTATACAGCGCACGTTTTCTATCCCTATCACTCTCTCGCAATCCGATATATCCAGTGCATTGGAGTCAGCAAAGTCCATAAGTTGATTGTTCGCAGTGATCAGATCCAGATCTGACAATCCTTCCTCCCTTTCCAGGTATGAGGCCCGTGTCTTCACTGCCACAGTTATCTGGCGTTTAATGGTCTTTCCGGACTCCTCTCTTTCTATACTATCGAAATCATAAACCAGATAATCAGGACTCCCGTCCTTGTCCAGGTCGCTTTTTTCAAGATTCTCCACTCTTTCCTTCTCGATGCCTGGATATGATGTTTCCTCAATACAGCCTTGGCTTATCAGCAACAATGCGATTGCAAGAATGAATATAGCGCGCATGGATTCATTTACGAATCCTAATTTATAATTATTGGCGTTTATTCAGATCGCGGGTTTGTTTATAAATGTGGCTGTCAACATCCATTCTATGGTCTCAAAATCCTGCGAAGGCATGTTCGATGATGTGATCGACCAGATAGTTCCTGATGATTCCGAGTTAAGAAAAGAAAGATCGATAGCAGAGTCCATCATCGAATCCATACGTAAGGCAGTCCCACATGGGTGCGAAGTCGTCCTGGTGGGATCCGTGGCAAAAGGGACTTTTCTCAAGGGTTCCAATGATCTTGACATATTCATACTCTTTGACAGAAAAATCGGAAAGGACTGCCTCAAGTCGAGCATCATCAGGATAATGGAAAAGGCGTTTCCAGGTAAAGGTTATCAACTTAATTATGCAGAGCATCCATATCTTCGTTTTCACTGCCTGGGAAGAAAGGTCGATCTGGTGCCTGCCTACAGAATAGCCAACGCGGAATATATTGCCAGTTCTGTTGACCGTTCCGTGCTCCATACAGGGTATGTCCTGGAAAACCTCTCCGAGGAACAAAGAGTGGATGTCATTCTGCTGAAGTCCCTGCTGAAAGCCTATTCGCTCTATGGTGCAGAGATAAAAATTCAGGGATTTTCAGGTTATCTTTGTGAGCTTTTGATCATAAGCTGCAGAACATTCCAGGGGCTCATGCATCGGGCATCCATTTGGAAAGAACCTGTCTTCTTTGATCCTGCAGATCACTATAAAGATGAAAACCAGCCTCTAGATCGATTTAAAGGGCCACTCATTATAATAGATCCGACCGACAGAAAACGGAATGTGGCAGCCGCTCTGTCCAGGGAGAATTTTAAGAAATTCGTACGGATATCGAGATTCATACTGAAGAACAAGGATTCAAGGACGTTTCTTCGCAAGCCAAAAACATTCAGGCAAAAAGTATCTTCTGCAAAAAGAAGAAACATCATCTATTTGATTACGATGCCCAGACCTGATGTCGTGGATGATGTTCTCTGGGGTCAGATCCATAAGCTTATGAGTCAGCTGAGATCCGAACTGTCCGATTTCCAGCCAGGTAAACTCTTCGCAGATGATCTTCAGGGGATAAGAATAGCTGTCCCGCTCAAAAAAGACATACTCCAGGATACCGAAGAGATAGAAGGCCCTCCACTTTATATGACCGAACATGTGTCGAAGTTCAGGGATGCTCACAGGAGCGCAGGATTATTCGAAAGGGATGGCCGCTTAATAGCACTCAGGAAAAGGAAAAACAAAACCGCTCACTCAGCCATCGAATTGTTCTTCAGTAGATATTCCGAAAAAGATAGCCATTTGTCATACCCTATTGAGAGGATTGACATAAGATGCTTGGACGATCCAAGTGTTCTCTGATTATTCATCCATAATTTTTAACAGAAAATAAAAAAAATAAATTAATGATCCGATAATCTGAAATGAGTCTACTTGCTAACATTCACGGCTTTGGGTCCTCTGTCCCCCTCTTCAACTTCAAATTCTACAGAATCATTCTCACCGATCGATACTCCTGGGCTTAGTCCGGTTACATGTACGAAGTACTCTTTTCCATCTTCACCGGCAATAAAGCCAAATCCTTTCATATTGTTAAAAAACTTCACAGTTCCTTTCATTTTATTCACTTCCAAAGACAGTAATCCATTATTCTACTGCCAAACAGGATTATGAGAATGTTTCGTCATTCTTTTTAATCTATGTTCCTGGCCTTGTTGGCTGAAAACTAAGCCGGGCCCCCTATACGAAAGCGATAAGACTGAAGAGACATCCCCGGATCTTTATCAAAGGGAAGCGATGCTGGCGATTCCTATCTCAGAACCCAACAGAATTCCGACTTCATGAACGAAGACCATGGTTATCAGGAGAGAGAAGACAGGTGCTATTATCGAATAAAGAACCGCTTTCGAAATTGCGCCCGAATTGGTCTGGCTCACCACTGTGAGATCACCACTTAGATCCACAGTTTGCTCTCCTGTAACATCATAAGAAGCGATGATTTCCTCACAGGTTTCGCTTCCACTGAAAGGCCCCTCAAAGCACCGCCCGCTCATCAAATCCAGTTTCTTGCCTATCGCCATGTTATCATTGAGGTCTACTATGGGAGCAGTAGCATATATGCTGTTTTCATTCAAGGCCTCCATCTCCATTGCCGCTGAATCGATGTCTTCAGAAGGATTCGGGAAAATCAGGATAAATGCAGGGAATAGAATGTACAGACCAAGTGAAAGGGATATAAGAAAGCCGCCCAGCTTTCTTGTTGCAAAGAACGTCCTAAGAACCAGCCCCAAGGGCAGGATGAGGAGAAGCGCATTCTGAGCTATGAAGGTGAGGATGTTGAGATTGAGGTCAAGAAGAATTAATATGGACTGGAGGGAAAGCAACTGTGAGGCGAATATGTCCGATATCCCTGCGAGATTGGAGAACGGCTGGATGGAAAACGAGGCAAAATCAAGAGAAAGGGATTGATAGTACCCAAGCATCTGGGTAAGTTCTGCCAATTCACCAAACATGGAGAAAAGAGAAAGCTCAATACCTTCGATGGTGCACACCAATTGGGCTATTGCATCACCATCTCCGCATGCCTTTTCCACTATCGAGGAGGAGACAGTATTGACAAGGCCCACTATGGCTGCAAAGGCTCCTATGATAGCGGCATTTATCACCGATTGTATGAACTCTTCAACCCCGAAATTTTCTATCCGTTTGTATGAGAAGGCCCTCCCAAGGCCGATCAGTATGCCTGAAAGGATGATGGATGCCATGATAACAAAAAGGGCTATATCCATCCCAATGAACTCCTCTCCTGCCATGGGATTATTTTGATGGAACAAAATAATATTCCTTTTGGATATTGCTATCCAAAAAATGATCTGAAGGCTTTCAGAATGCCAGTCGGACCTCTGACATAAAAAGGAGCGTTTCTGCAGACGAGTTTCGCATCCTCGAGGGCGGCCAGCAGTCCCTTTGGATCATCAATATCGAAACCCGGGAGCTCTGTGTATGTAGATCCGAATTCGAAAAGGAAATGGGAATCACTCCCTGCTGCCATGGGTATGTCCTCCGCTTTTGAGAATTCGAGCGCCTTTTCATTGAAATCAGCATGGAGACATCTGGAATTGAATGCTTCTATAATGTCAATAGGACAATCCGGCACCCCAGCCCCGGCACGATGAGAGTCGAACATATGAGGAAGGTAGGCCAACCCTCCTTGCTCGTGAATAATGTCCAGGGCATCGTAAAAACTAGTTCCTCCTCTTATGGGTTCGTTGAGGTATAGGCCTATCAGATCGCCTTTATCAGTTTTGACCTCCTCACCTGCTATGCATTCTCCATGCTCCTTACACAAGGGCACCCCGTCCATTGAATCATGATCGGTTATAGCAGGGATGATGCCTAACCTTTTCGATTTTTCCATCAGATTCTTATGAGATATCAGGGAGTCAAGTGATGTCCTAGTGTGGACATGAAAATCGACCTTCAAATCACCGCCCCCTGCTTTTCGAGCGTATTGACAAGTTCTTTTCCGAGTTCATAAGCGTCGGATTCCTGGATATTTTTTATCAGCATCCGCCCGCTTGAGTAGATGCTTACAGCATACCCTCTGATCTTATACAAAAGGACGACAGGCGTTTTAGCTGCCGATTCGCCCAACGCTGAAAAAGCAGCGTCCGCCTTATCAAGGTCTATCTTTCGATCCGTTAATTTTACTTCAAAAGAATTTATGCTCGTGCATGAATCTATGATGTCATAATCGATCATATTATCCTCATCCCTTAAGGAGTGTTGGGCGGGAACGGGTTAAAAAACAACAGGTCAATCCTCTTCCAGTTTCTTGCGGATGGCCTTGCTGACGTTGGAGTCTTTCTTGCTTCTGCTCGGCGTAGCAAGATTCTTGAGAACAGAAAGGCGGTTCACGACATGCCTGTCCAAGGCGGAATCCCGATATGCGGCTATGCTGTATATAAAGAAGAAGGCGATAGAGATCCCTACCCAGACAAGGACTATTGTGAAGATCTTACCGACATTGGTGGCAGGGACCAGATCCCCATAACCCACAGTAGTCAGGGTCATTGTTACAAAATAGACCGAATCAAGAAGATTCCAGCCTTCTATTATGCAATAAAACACTGTGCTTAGGATGACCACGAATACCAGCATGAATGCTGACACCCGCAGATCATTGACCTTCTGAGATCTCTCGTTCATTGTAGAATATCCTAGAGGACACTTATTAAAAGCTTCTTTGCATTAGCCATCCATGCCAGTTTCCATAGACTGCTTTGGGGCCTCGCGGGAGGTCGGCCGAAGCGCATTCCTCTTGAATACTGATAAGCGCATCATGCTGGATTATGGGATAAAAATCTTTGATCCAAGCGGGGAGTCCAAACATCCTGCCGATGACATCATACCTGATTTTGCAGTGATCACTCATGCACATCTAGACCATAGCGGATTCGTGCCAGCGCTTTATCGAAATTCAAGGATACGGTGGTATGCCACCCCACCTACAAAAGACTTCTGCGAAGTTCTCTGGAAGGATTCCATGAAGATAATGGGCCCTGAACTGCCATATGGGAAGGGGGAATTCAAAAAGGCATTAAGATACTGGGATTCATTGCTTTACGAGAAACCTATGTATTCGGGAGAGACAAAGATAACCGCTCATGATGCCGGGCACATAGCAGGAGCGAGCATAATCGAGGTAGACTATAAAGGAAAGAAGATATGCTATACCGGCGATCTAAAGCTTGAAGAGACATGTATGCACAAGGGCGCTGAACCGATCGAAGATGTGGATATGCTCATAATCGAAAGCACCTATGGAGACAAGGACCACCCCCCAAGAAAAGATCAGGAGAAGAAACTGATAAATGGGATGAGAGAGACAGTTGAAGATGGCGGGACCCTTTTGTTGCCCGCATTCTCCTTGGGACGAACGCAGGAGCTATTATATCTGATAAGAAAGTATGACAAGGAGGTTCCGGTCTATGTTGATGGAATGGGGCGGGAGCTGACCAGGAGGTATCTCGAAAACAAGGAATATATCAAAAGACCTGGAAGATTTGCCAGTGCCGTGAACTCCGTCAATCTCATAGGAGGGCACAGGGAAAGGGAATCTGCAACCGACGAACCAGGAGTAATCATATCGAGTGCCGGAATGATGAGCGGCGGCCCTATCATGGGCTACCTGTTCAATGTGAATCGAAAATCGAAGGTCGTCTTTACAGGTTTCTGCATGGAAGATACCAATGGCCATAAACTGCAGACAGAAGGCTATATCGAGAAAGATGGATATGAATTGTATGTGGATCTCCCTGTTCAATATCTTGATTTTTCTGCCCACGCCGGAAGGAAGGAGCTGATCGAATTCATAAAGAAAGCCAATCCTGAAAAGCTGGTTTTAGTGCATGGAGACTCCCCGGAAGTATTTGCCGAGGAATTGAGAGAAGGATATGGATTTGATGCCATCGCTCCCGTCCTTAGTCAGAGGATAGAAATCTGACCGACTATTGGCCAGGGACCATTCACTTCAAATGACAGGATGTCCTGGTTGTGCTGAATTTGGATTCATTATAAGCCCATTCATGACAAATAATATCAGATGCAGGTACATCCCGGAAATCGAAATTCGAAGCCCTTCCAGGCATGGCCGAGCCATAGGAGCTTTCAAACCAGTCACAGGATAGTAATGTTGTCTTATTCTCACAACTCACATACTGGGTTTCCTCTTATGATCGTGATCGTCCTTGCGCACTGTGCCATATCACTTGAGGATTCAACTCTCAACCCGGAGATTCCTTTCATGAATACCTTCGCCGGGATTCTTCTCTCTTGATAAGTGTATTTGATATTGCATTCCAGAGGCGCGTCCAGTTCTGTCAATGAGAAAAAACCCGATGAATGGATCGCAGGTTTTTCTTCTTTGGTTCTGTCCTTGATCTTTTCTATGGATTTTTGGGTTTCCATCTCACTGGATTTGGCAGGTTCCTCTATCTCAAGATTCGCTTCCTGCTCTTTTTCTTCCTTTTGTTCATCCCAACCACAACCCTCGCCAGGACTTTGAGATGCACATCCGGATATCAACAGAATAGCAGTATCAATAGCGGATATCCAAGGTTCATAATGAGAATAAAATTTTCCCATAGAATCACAGTTGTCGACTGCAGGAGCCTTGGTTTTCTGGAGACGACTGCTGATAAGAATACCCATATCAGACGATGAAGCATATAAGTGCGGGCAAAAACTAAATTCTTACCCTCTCTTCATGATCCAGAGGTAAAGCGATCAGCCTCACACCTCTCCTTTTTAAATTCCTTTAGACCACTATTAATGGGAGGTGTTGATAGCAGTGTTCCTCAATCGTGCAGTAACGGTCGCTTCAATTATCGGTGGTTTTCTAGCGATAATGATTTCCCTAGTATATCCGAACCCATTTATCCCAATAATCTCGTCAATGCTCTTCCTTTTGAGCCTAGCCCTTTGGAGATACGGCTATCTTTTTATACCTGCCATTACCAAGGCCACGAACATAATCGAAGTGAGGGGATCCTATGAAATACCTCCTGCCAGGGACTGCATCCTAAAGAAGACTTCTTCAGGATACTATGCAACGAAATTCCTCGAAGTATGTTTTTATGAGAGTTCAATAGACAAGAATCAGGATGAAAAGAAGGTGATGTTCGAGTCTTTTGAGAAGGCCATAAGCTCTTTGAAGTATGTTGTAAGGATCACCCTGATGGTGTCTGCCCTCGATCTCTCCAAGCATGTGGAAGATATAAAGACAAAGAGAAGCTCTGCGGAGACTAAAAAATCGAAATCTTCAAGCACGGGTTCGGACGAGATGATACGGACGGACAGGGAGATTGCCATGTGGAATAGGTTGTTGGACAGAATAACCCAAGGCGAACGCCCTGTGGAACTCATCGCATTCTCATCAACAACCGCTTTTGGACTTACCAAGGACGAGGCAACAAGCAAGGTGTCCCGGCAGGCGAAAGAACTCAAGACCATTCTTTCCAGTTCTCTAGGTTGTGATGTGGGAGAGCTATCCGATCTTGATATGTTGAAATGCTTTGAATGGGATTTCTTCTTCCCGACCACCCAAGAGGAGATCAAAGATGAGGTCTTTTGAGCTATCATGGGAAGAGTTCAGCAATAGAGCAGGTCCAGAATATTTCCACTCGTTTTCTTCAACTTAAGGATGCGGCATTTTCATTCATAGCATCTGACTTGTGAAAATCGATTCATGCACCGCCAACAGTATTTGCAGGATTGTTTTGGGGTTTTGGACCAAATATTTATATAATCCACATAACAACTATTTCTACGAATATGAGAAGGCCCTTGAAATCTGCCTTGGAGGGTTGAGATGGCGATCAAACAGTCCTATATGCTCTCCAAGGAAGTCGCGAATAAGATGATTCTTGTACATCCCCCAGAACCAAGGAAAGAACTTCTTCTTGCCAAACCGGATGAAGGAGTTTACATAGGAAAGACTCGTTTCCTTGGGACGCCCGTATTCTGGAATCCTGCCAAATTGATCAATCCTCATATTGCCATAATGGGCATTACTGGCAGTGGAAAGAGCTATACTGTAAAGACTTTTCTTACGAGAGCATCCCTGATATGGAATACCAATGCTCTCATATTGGATTGGGTGGGAGAATACAATAGATGGGTCAAACAGGCGGGAGGGCAGGTAATCGACCTATCGAAAGAGAAGCTTAATCTCTTGGATTTAATCGGACTCCCGATGAGGGATAGAATTCGGCAGATCATTTCTGCCCTTGATATTCTTTTGGATCTCAAGTCTCATCAGGATGAAAGGGATGAGATAGAGGAAGCTCTAGAGGCGATCTATGAAAAGAAGAAAAAGGACAAGCCAACACTCAAAGATGTGGTGAAGCATCTAGAAAAAGGCAAACAAAAACGTGCTGCAAGGCTTATCAAGAGATTCACTGTCAAAGGTTCGGATTTTTTTGCAGGCAAATCTACGTTGGATATACGAAAGCTGACCAACTCCGGTCTTGTATGCATCGATCTTCACAATCTTCCAACAGAGGAGATGAAAAGTCTGGCAGGGCTTACTATACTCCAGTATGTCAAGGAGATCATGAGGAAAGAGGAGCTGGGAGAGGGCTTAAAGGAGAGGATAAAGCTTTTCGTTGTCCTTGATGAAGCCTGGAAAATAGCGCAGGACGAGAGAAGCGATGTGGTCAGTATAGTTCGGGAGGGGCGGAAGTACAACTTCTCACTTTTAATAGCGACTCAGAACCCTACCGATATGCATAAGACGATCTTCAGCAATATCGGGAGCGTGTTTGTCTTGAGATTTATACTCAGGGAGTATCGGGATTATGTGAAGAATTCCATCGGATATTCGGATTTCATTGATACGGAAATCGGGAAATTCGGTGTCGGTGATGCCGCAGTAAATATGATGTTCTCAGAACGTCAGGCAAAGATACTGACCTTCTTAATGGACAAAATAGATGGGGAGGAACCGTTGTTCCTTTTCAATATCAAGGGTGGGGATATGGATGTTGAGATCGAAAGAGAGCAGTTTATCAGAATGCTTTATGAGCTGGGCCTTAATGAATCCCAACTCAATATGATAAAAGCAGAATTCGAAAAGAATGATGGATACATGGATGGAGAAGCCCTTGTCGAGGTTTTAGAGAGATTCGGCTATTCCAGAGCGTCTATGATGTCGTTCCTTAGACAGCTTGGCGTGGATGAGAAGAATCTCGTCAAAATATTCTCGCTTGTGAAGATGCGCAGGGCGAAGAAGGGTCTCGTGAATGTTGTCATGGAGGAACTGTGATCTTATGGAAGAGATGATAGAAATACCTGCCGCGCTCAAATCCAATATGAAGAAACTTGCCAGTCTTATGGGTGAGCTCGGTTTCTCAAAGATATCATATAACACTAGCAATCTTGTCGTGGAAAAGATAAAAGGTCATGATTTGAGGGGGAAACCCTTTCTTGAATATCGCATTATTTTCAAGAAGGATTCGGTCAATTTTGCTTTCACCGTTCCTGAGAGGAAGAGTAAAAGGGCCGTTCTACTCGAGCTTTTTCCGACATTCCTAAGCGTATTACAGGTCGCAGAAGATTTTTATGACATACAACCATCTTCGATATATGACCATATAAATAATGTTCTGAAAGACACACGGCAGATGCTTGGTAAAGATTCTCTTGAATTATCTGCAAGATTGAGCGATCTTGAGGCAAAGCATACAGAATTAACATCAAAATATGCAGATCTCATCTGGTCAAGCGAAGCCAATGCCAAAATTCTTATGGAATGTGAACGCAGACGGGACGAACTTTCCAAAAGGGTGGATGCGTTGACCAGGGTGTCTGACGAATACTTGAAAGAACTCCTTTATGACTGGATAAAAATCCATGACGGAAGCATAAACCTGAGAGAATTTGCAAAAAGCAATTCGATATCTGTCTCAAGAGTGGAGGAGGGCCTCAATAGCTTGATAGAAGAAGGATTCATCAGAAGGAGGTTTGAGTAGATGGATGATGAGATCTGCTTTATCATAGTCAGGAATTATCCTTCCAAACGGAGATTCGTTATAAAGAAACCCCTGAAGAAAACAGCCCTGGATTCTTTGGCAGAAATATTTTTCAAGAAGACATAATTTATCCTGTTTTTTCAACACCCCATTAAAAGCTTATCAAATGATTCTAGTTTATGGATTATCTGACAGCCGTGGTTTTAGGGGTGATCCAAGGATTAACGGAGTGGCTTCCAATATCCAGTTCAGGACATCTCGCATTATTGCAGCATTTTTTCGGGGTACGCCCACCTGTGGTTTTTGACATCCTCCTCCATGTGGGGACCCTGGGAGCAGTCCTGGCATTCTTTAGAAAGGATCTCTTTTCAATCGTGAGGGATGTTCTTTCGTTTGATGAGCGGTCAGAGGGGTGCAAGGTTTTCTTGTTGATTATCATTGCATCTGTTCCTACTGCAATAATCGGTCTTTTTTTGGAGGATTTCTTTGAGTCCATGTTTACCAACATCACTCTTGTAGGCATCGCACTTGTGATAACCGGATTGATCATCCATTTGACAAAGGGCAAGGAAGGCAAAAAAGATCCTGACTGGAAGAATGCGCTTGTCATGGGTTTGTTCCAGGGTTTTGCGGTCGCTCCCGGAATCTCCCGTAGTGGCATGACCATAAGTTCGGGCATACTGATGGGAGTGGGGCGGGAGAAAGCGGCAAGGCTCTCCTTTCTTCTCTTTATCCCTGCCATATCAGGCGCTCTGATCCTCAAATCCCAGGATATTGCTTCAATGGATGACTCCCTTGTTGGGCCGGCAGTGGTTGGAATGGTGATTTCCGGCATTGTGGGTTATGTGGCAATAGGAGCCCTTCTCCGAATACTAAAGAATGAGAAGTTCCATGATTTTTCGTACTATTGCTTGCTTCTGGGCCTGATTTCAATCATCCTGTCCTTCACATGACTATATCGGTGCTTGGCCCATGACAGGGATAGGCATCGAACTCATCGCGAATATGACAAGAGAGAGGACAACGCCCATGAGGGCGGGAAGTCCTGCAAGCAGCAAAGCAGGTATGAATCCGAGTTTATGGAGGTCGCTGAAGATCACGAAAGCGAGATGCATCGAATACACCCACAAGACAATCAATAACAACATGCCAAGATAGGGGATTACCGCCAATACCGCTCCAGCTACTGCCAGACCTCCACATACCAACCCAAAAATATGAAGGTGTTGATTATAACTCCCGGAGCCTCCAATCATCCTGGCGAGCTTGTACGTCGCAGACACTCCCACCACCGCACTTCCTACAAGGAGGGTTACTACTGACATCATGATCAGGATAAATGCATATAACATGAAGATTAACGTCCCCCCGAATCCAAGTGATGCAAGGTCTTGCAGTGTGGGCCCCATGAAGATGATAAAAGAGATTATACCTGCGAAAAAAGCCCCCAATATAAGGTATTTTATGCCCAGACCAGCACTACCCTCGCCCATCTTTTTTCTCATTTCCCCGGGCAGCAGGGATTTTAGCATCATTTTGTAAGTATCAAACAACATGATTGTGCTTTCATATGCATCCTATTAAAATTCTACTTATAGCACGGGTAAGACTTCAAATTTTATCTGCTTGACTTCGCCAGATTAGAATAAAGAAGGCTGTCTGTTTTATCTTTTTGGGTTATAAAATGAAAAAACAGAACGTAAACCTCACAATGGGCAGCACGGCATTAATTGATAAAGCCGATAGTTGGATGGATTTTTTACTTGACTTCGCCAGATTAGAATAAAGATGAATACCTGGATTGTCTTTTTTTG
>CAYVTJ010000011.1:0-15629 GCA_964454475.1 Microcaldota archaeon
CTGAAAAACCATGACTAGGCAGAAGCTTTATCGGGAAAAAAGAACATCTGGAAACAACAAATATTAAACCTTCCTTCCAAAAGTGTCCCATGATTCTTATTGTGGACAATGGTTCCCAGTATTCACATCTAATAAAGAGAAAATGCAGGGATTTTGGGTTTGACATAGAAAAGATTATGGGAAACGAAAGATACCAGCGTGTCGAAGAAGCACTGTTCAAAGGCATTGAGAAGATAATCATCTCAGGCGGTCCTGGTTCGATCTATGAAGATCCTGATAATCTAGGCTTGATGATCGCGAAAAAGATACTGGATGATCAGCTCGATTTCCCACTCTTCGGAATCTGTTATGGTCACCAGACAATAGCATATGCTGCAGGTGCTGAAGTAGGCAAAGGCAAAAACGCTGAATATGGCATTAGTGAGATATATGTTACCGAAGAGGATCAGATACTTGCAGGTGTCCCTAAAAGCTTTAATGCATGGGTCTCGCATTACGATGAAGTCAAAGCGGTGCCGAAAGGCTTCAAAAGATTGGCATATTCCGATGAATGCGATGTTGAGGCCATGTGCCATAGGAATCAACCGATTTATAGTGTGCAGTTCCATCCTGAAGTCTGGCACACTGATTATGGCGAGAGGATACTCAAAAACTTCCTGATTGATCCTGATGAGCTATCAAACATATAAAAAAAGAAAACTCCTCGCACTGGAGAAGGCGATAGGATCGGGTGAAGCTGATGAAGAGATACTTCATCTCTTAAACAGGATAAACAGTTTTCCTGATCTTGTCAGCACATCATCCTGTTCAGGGAGAGTGGTTTTGCTGGATACGCCAGGACTTCCTGAGAAAGGCAAATGCTGTTTTTATCGGAAATGGCACAGGAAAGTGAATGAAAAAGAAGTGGATGAAGCCGTCAATCTGCATGATGGCGATTCCATCATCTGGTTCAGGGTGGAACCTTTTATTCTCCACATAAGTGCGAAAAACATGAGTAGCGCTCTGTCTTTTTTAGACCTAGCAAGATCCCTTGGCATAAGAAGAGGAGGCATACAGAGCAAAGGGGTCCATGCCATCAATATCGAGATTCAGGGGACTGCATCCATGTCCTTTCCAATACTTGAAAGCGTGAACTGGAAAAAACTTATTCCGGTCGCCAACAGGATGGTGGATCAAAATCGGGTAATGACCGAACATTTAGAAGCAGGGGTTGGAAAGGCCCGTGATTGTCAGACTATATGTTAATAGAGGATACTGGGGTGTGTGCAAAGAATGAGAAAACCACCAACAATATTTTAATTTAATCCTGCTTTCTCTTACCATGCTAGGTTTCATCGGTGGAAGCGGATTCTATGAAGTTGGAGAGGAAAGATCAAGGAAAAACATCGAGACCGATTACGGTTGTGTGGATATAATAAGATCTGTTGTTGCAGATAGAGAGTTTGCCTTTATACCAAGACATGGAAAGAAGCACACCATCCCCCCGCATAAGGTTAAGTATCATGCCAATGTATCCGCTCTGAAAAAAGAACAGGTATCCGGCGTACTGTCTGTGGTTGCTGTTGGATCGATGGAAGAATACATACCTGGCGATCTTGTCCTGATCGATGATTTCATCAGTTTCTGGATGGGATCTACCTTCTATGACAGCTTTGAATCAGGGATAAGGCATGTTGATTTCAGTGAACCTTTCGATCATAGTATGAAGAATATCATACGGGAGGTGGCTAATGTAAAGGGGATTCGTCTGAAGGAAAAAGGAATCGTCGCCACCACTCCCGGCCCTAGATTCGAGACCCGGTCCGAGGTCATGGCTCTCAAGGGAATGGGTGCGAATCTGGTGAGCATGACTCTTGGACATGAAGCCCCTCTTCTTGGAGAAGCGGAGATACCTCATGCTTATATCGGCATCGTAACAAACAAAGCTACAGGGTTCTCAGCCGACAGGCTCAACGAGCAAGAGGTTATGGAACGAACAAGGGAGAGATCAAAGGATGTGCTGTTGCTTCTTGAAGCACTTCTTGAGAGATCAAGATAATCCTGATCTTAAGTTCTGATCATACTTCTCATCCCTTATCTTCACCATGCTCTCTTTCAGCAGGCAAGTTCCGGATATTATAGTGCGAATTGCACACCGATTTCTACATAGTCAGGTATAATGGTGAAATACATCGTTGAGATATCCACTTCACATCCATCCGTAGTGGTGTTCGTCACATATGGACCAAGCTTAAACAGGTCGACAAACTGGGCTACCGGATTCGCATCAACATAATATGTGATGGAAAGAAAGGATGAACTGACCTCATCTATATCAACCTCAACATCTGTTCCCGGAATCTCCACGGGATGGAAAGAACTTTCATCCCCGGGATTCAAGGGTATGAGCACCATAGCATCGACCTCGGCATACGCACTGCAATCAGGAGGGAATTCATCAGCATCGTACAAATCCGCATCTGATTCATAATCTGCATCCAAAGGATAATCCTCATCAGCATCAAGGCCTGCATCCATATCTGTATCAACATCCGAATCCAAGTCTGCATCCCCACCCACATCTCTGTCAACATCCGAGTCCATATCTGCGTCTCTATTTATGTCTGCATCAAGGCCTGCACCAGCATCGATATCTCCATCAACATCCGAGTCCATATCTGCGTCTCTATTTATGTCTGCATCAAGGCCTGCACCAGCATCGATATCTCCATCAACATCCGAGTCCATATCTGCGTCTCCGTCCAGGTCTGCATCCCCGTCAGGATAGGATTCCACATCAGAATCAAAACGAATATCCGCATCTAAACGATCGGTCTCTTGGTCACGATCCACATCTGAATCTTCCCTGGTCTCTTCCTCTGGAGGCAGTTCAGTACAATTTGAAGAAATAGCATTTACTGCGAGCGCGGACACAAGGACCATTGCGGATGTGAGCCTTTTCGTTGGCCTTTTTTTCTCTTCGGTTCTTGAATCAGCTTCCCCTTGTTTCGAATCAGAGTCTTTTCTCTTTATATTTCTCATGAATCATCACCATTTTCATATATTTTACTTATATGTAACAAAATATTTATGAATATGCTTACCCTTCGTGACAGCTTCCAGTACTTCGGACACCGCTCCAAATTAAACTGATTTAATTATATGCTTCTATGTCGCCAACAAGTTCGCGGACATGATCAAGGTCTCCTTGCTGAGCTTGACATTTCCTGATACAAAGCTTACGCCACTCATGACATCAGGCCCTTATTTTTCGTAATTGGCGGTTTTCAGTGGCATTATTTTATATACTTTTCTGACCAACTTTTATGACATGGAAGTTTTCAGGAACATCAAGGATAGACCGGAAGAAATCAACGGGAATTCCGATGGTAAAAAGAAAAAATTCTTCAAAAAAAGACTCAAAAACACGTATAACAAAATGGCTGCCTCCCTGCTTGTCGCATCAACACTCGCATTCGGTGTCAAAACCGCTCGAGCTGAGGATGCGGAGGTCTCAGAAGAACAAGCATACGAAGAGAGGGTTATCGAGCAGGCTATCAGGGCGGCAGAGAATATCAGGGATTTCCTGACTCTCAATGATCACGATGCCAGATCAAGATTCCTGGAAATCTTCAGAGAAAACAGGGAAGATGATTTCTTTATGGAAAATTTTGAAACCTTTTTTGTATCTCTTGTGAGGATAAATGACGAGGGCCAACCAACAATGGAGGATGCTTTTATTAATAGATGGTCGGGAGGGGAACCGATCGATTATATCGATCTTATCAGGGCGGTTGATCATTTGCATGAGCTGGGACGATCCGCTGCCCGGATTGTCAGGGATACCCTGCTCTCAGGGGACGAAGCCGGCCCTGCAGACTATCGGGATATCATGGGAAGGAACTATCTGGACCAGACGCTCAGGGAGAACCCCTTCTTCCGAAGAGGCTTCCTCGAGAATCAGGATCTGTTCAAAGAAGGCGATTCAGGGGAGATATTCCGGGCTTATCAGGCGGGGCGCGTCGCAACAGCCATAATGGACTCACTCAGTTATGTGGAGGAAGGAGAATTATCCGATGAGGGCGAGACAGAGATCGAAGAACGATATGGATTAGGGTTCCTGGAAAGATTCAGGGAGAACTTCATACATCTCGAGATGGATCAACACACCACTTCAAGGGATATAGAGGAGGCTATTCTTAACGCCCACGCTCTTGATGAGGATGAGCTGACCGCTTCACAGACAGCCCTTCTGAACATCAGGGATTACCTTCAGATGCCCATGAGAGATATGCTTTCTGATGCTGTCGGGGTCTACGATGCTCTGGGGGATGGAGGAGGATCAAGGACCGAACAGGCAGCAGAAGCCATCCACGAAGCCATTTCCGCTCGCGGAGGCGAGGGGCTTTCCCAGGATGAAAGGGAGCAAATGGAAGAACAATACGGAGAACGTTTTGTCGAATTATTTGATGCAGAGCGTTTGGGAATGGACGATGGAGGGACTGAGGGGAGCATCGAAAGAGCCATTAGGCAGGCCATTAATTCTGATAATCCTTCCAGTCATCAAGAATATCTCCTCGAATTGCGAGATAGCATCGAGATGCCTGAGGATGAAGCACCGACAGCAAGGGAGGTGCAATCTCTTGAGGAGGAGTATGGCGCTTTCTTCGTAAGGACGATTCAGGAAAGGGCCTCTGAAGCATATGTTGACGAGGAAGAGCAGGAAAGGATGGAAAGAAGATCCCGCCTTGCTCTTGGAGATGCATTCTCAGCTCTGCTCAATGCGGACAACATCGTTTCAGGATCTGGTTTCGACGAGGGCATATTGACAGGTTCGACATCGACCAGTGAACGTTCCATGTCACGCTTCTCAGGACATTACGAACGAATGAACGAACCTGAACAGGCCCATTTCCGGAGATTCGCGGCAAGGATTCTGGAAGAATGGAACGAACTGGGACGTGGCGATGGGGGAAGGGTTGAACCAGATGTGGTAGAAGCATTTTTTGAGCAACATTTCCCAAGGATGCCAAGCCTGTCTTCTGAACATGCGGCCAGGTTCTCAATGATCTTTGATGTAATGTCCTCCTTCGTCAGCAATGGCAGGTTCAGGATAGAGGATTATCATAGATCAATCGAAAACACTGCGAATGCCTTCTCCAGTTATCTTGCCATATCTTCAAGAGCAGGAAGGGGGGAATGGACAAGGGCGGATCAGGAGGCATTCAGCAGGGTAATAATCGAGAGAGCAGAGGCGGCAAGGCAGGGCCGGCCGTGCGACAGAGTGAGAATCCCCGAAGGAGGTGAGAGGGGGCGAAGGATCGCGAATGAACTGATTCCCGGAAATCTGGGGATGGGGAGCAGGGAGGAGCAGGTCAGAGCGCTTCAGGCAAGGGCATTGATCGCTGATCTCATCACCTATGAAGTTTTTGGGTATGACTGGGAGGTCGTGGCAACCATGAGCCTTGGAGGATCGGCATTGATAAGCGATGAGAATATCGGAGAGATGCGTGAATACACCTCCATTGCAAGATTAGCGAGACTGCATTGGTCGATAATGGAAAACAGCAGGTTTAGATCGGCAAGGGACGGTTTTATCACCCACATGCTCGGTCCTGATTTTGAACTCGAACCTTCGGAGGATTCAGAAGAGGAAGATTCTCTCGAGGGTTCAAGATATGTTGATATGCTTGATGATATGGATCTGCTCACCCAATTTGCATTCGTTGCTGAGGCCTTCCCTGTAATTAGACAGGAATCAGGAACATTGCTTATGCTTGATGAACAGGAAGGAAGGGCCATAGAACGGAATGCCGATACGAGAGAGAGCATGATCTACCTGCTTGACCAGGTCGATCTATTCACAAGGGCGAGAGCTCGGGGGGCAGGACCTGGTTTTATGATCAATGCGATTCCTCTTACACTCCATTATTCAAACACCTACAACGATGTGGTTACTATATTGAATACTATAATCATGACCACAAGCTCTATCCAGAACACCAGCCTCTATGATTATGAAGGAAGAGGAAGAGTGGGTTTCATCTACACCATGAACCAAGTGCCAAGGAATTTTGAGGAAGCCAACAATGACAATTATAATCAATTGATCGACATGCTCCTCAGGAATCCGCATGCTTCAGATTATCTTTCCAGAAACATGAGGAGGGACATGTTCGACGTCAGGACCATGGCCGAGATGTTCAGGAGATTCATAAATACCTATGGGCACAGGGCGGGTGCGATAAGGCCATCCCAGATCCATCCAAGAAGGGCTCCGCAGGATTTCAGCCTAACCGGCCCTCTCGTAGGCATGGAAGAAGGCATCAGGAGAAGGTCCAGAATGGATTTTGCAGGTGCAATAACAGGCATGGAGATGCTTGAGGATGAGATGGTCGGGCAGACCATTCAGGATATGGTCATGGGTTCAGGGGACCAACGACTGATCAGGATGTGGAGGGATAATGCCGATATAGCGGAGGAGTTTATGAATTTCTTCAGGTTTTCCTCTGTCAGCCTGGTGCCTGATCGCGATTATCGCGTCATATCCTTCATACCCATGTCGATATCATCCCTTCTCAGGAGGCTCTCCTCTGTTGAAGGGATAGACCGGCTCATCTATCCTGCAGACCTTCGAAGCATCCATGGGTATGCCGGCCTCAGCCTGGACAGGGGCAGCTTTGAGCAGACTGAAGGGGGCACACCTGCAGAGCAGCAGTCCAGCAGAGAGGTGGAAGGTGAAGGCAGAGGCCAATTGCTGGTCAGGCATTGGGGACCAAGACAGGAATGGTCCTTGGATGGGAGTGTGACCTATGATGCCCAATCGGATCTGGGCGAGATGACCGAGGAAGAGAGGTGGGCATCCACACAGAATCTGATCATGAATGACCTCCCTCTCTTCGATGATGATCTTGCCACATTCAGGTCAAGACTGAGGGCAAGCGAGAGTGGACGTACGAGCGGCAGTGAAACCCCTGAAGGCTTATCCCAAGAGGACAGGGTGACAGATCTTCGCCTGATCGAGACTCTCAACTGGTATGCAAGGGAGCATGACACCGATGGCATGCTCTTTGTATCTGGACATCATGACTGGGATGAATCGAGTTCGGCTAACGAGGACGGCACTCTCACCACCGAATCGGACAGCAGCCATGATTGGAGGGTTCATTCCTATGCAAAGGTCCAGAACAATTGGTACAGGATAGGATATATTGATGTCAGTGATGAGAGATTGAGAAGATTCTTCGCAGGGGCGCAACTCCCGGATCAGCTGAGAAACGGAGGGGAGATAAGGGCACTTGTCGGCTCGGAACCGAGAAGGGATCAAACCGAAGGGGAAACAGAACAGCAGATGGAAGTTGAAGAGGAGACGCGGCTGGAGGGTATGCTCGTTGGTGTAAACATAAGCAATCTCATCGCCAGTGAAATTCCGCTTAATATAACCCTTGCCAACATTGAGAACTTCGGACGTGCAATAGACGATCTCCATACCGGTCTTCCAGAAGATGAGGCTGCTGCGATGAACCGCACCAGGTTGGAGGAGTATGCCAACGGAATAAGCTTCCTTTTCGATCATGAACCCACTTCAGGTCTTGTAAGGACTCTTGGTTTTGTGACATTCAATATCAGGAGATACCGGACCACCAGGATTTATGATACTGCAGAAGGTGCCGAGGAACAGGAAGGTCCTGAGGAATATCATGGGGGTGCAGGGACCGTCTGGAGGATGACAGGAGAGAGGGAACAGTCAGGACGTTCCGGACGTGCCATCGAATTCGGTTTGACAGTAGGAGAACAGATAGGAAACTCGCCTGTCCGTGAAGTCCAAGTGGAATGGACCGAGACCGTGGATGGTCAAGAGGTGACAATGACCGAATGGCGCAATGCGGCAGAGGTTGATGATGATGCCAATATAGTGAACGAGAGGCGGGTTCTCAGGAGCAGGCAGGAGAGAGTGGGAGCGACCGTAGCATGGAGATCTGCCAACTTCGGAGCGAGCGGTCTTCACACCATGATCGTGGCTCAGACCGAAGCATTCGAAGACGCAAGAGGCGTGGGAGGCTTCATGTATGACGACGACAACAACAGGCATTGGTTCGGCGTCGTCGGCGGGAGATATGATCCGTATTATGAGAATCATGAAGGCCATGGAGTCTTTGGTGTAAGAGACAATGACATCAATGTCCAGCTTAGCGGCCTCTATTCCCATGCAGGAATTATGACAAGGCTAGATGAGATAGACAGGAACCTGGAATCCGCATATCGGCAATATTCCGAACTGACATCAGGAACAGGACATCCCGAAGACCTTGGGGAAGCGGAAGGCCGCAGTCACAGGGTTCAAGATCTGGAGATGAGAATCGAATATTATCAGACACTGAGAACTGCTCTGGGCATAATCGGAGCCCAAAAATTCTTTGGTACTGGAAAATGGGAACAAAGATGGGGCGACAGGACAAGATCTGCATTGGAAGCCCTCTATGGGGGTTTTGATCAAAATTCCCTTATGATGAACGGATATGTCACTGTAGATGAGGCTTTTGCTGCTTCACTAAATATGACCGCGATGCCCTGGGGATCGGCAGGAGGAAAGGTAGTTGTCCCCCTGGCCGAGGTGATTCTTGCTGCAACGGCAGGAGGTTACTGGCGTGATGATATTACTGGGGGAAGCGGATATGGCGGTGCCCTCTGGCAGAGGACCTGCGGGAATTCTGAATCCGATGATCAAGAGGAATCCGAAGAGGATTCTGAAAGCGCTGGAAGGAATTGCGGTCTTGGTTTCATACTCGGCGGATCCAACAGAAGCAGCTCATTCGGCGAGGATGGGGAATCATTGGATATAGAACGCAACAGAATCGAAGGGATGATTCTTAATTGGCATCCTGTCGGGGAAGATACCGGGATGCAGGAGTATATTGTCCTGAGCAGAACGTGGGGGGGCAACATGTTCGATATGGAACTGATGCCTGAATCAGAAATTGAGACTTGGAGGGCAGGAATGGGAGCAAGGATCGATTGGGTGGATGACAGAGGGGTCTCCTGGAGAGCTCTCGTGGATTTCATATACAGGAATACCCAAAACGATTCCAGACCTGTCCCTGAGCTTTCACCAGGAAGAGGATTCACCAGGAATGTCTATTCCGGAAGGGCAGGCGTCGAGGCCTCTCCCAGGGATGATATGAATTTCAGATTGATGTTCAATCTCCAGCATGTGAATGATGAATGGGAAGAAGAAGGCACAACCTATGACTACAATGGAACCAATGCAGGGATGATGCTCTATTTCAGATGGGATTTCTGATCCTTTTATTCTTTCTTGAAGGTTCTATGCTTATCTCGCCGGCGAACCCCTCATCGAACGATCTTGTGAGCTCGCACCCCCTCATGATTCTATCCAATGCTATAGCAAGAGCTGCGACTTCGCTATGGGGTTGGTTTGTGACTGATATGTTGAAATCAGCAAGATGATAGATTTCGCCTTGCACCTGCTCTGATCCCACAATGAGGAGGAGCTTATTGTTTTTCCGAATCTCTTCTTTCTCTTCTTGGAGTGGAAGGCCATACATCGTTAGATGGACCACTGTGAAGCCATCTTCCTTTTTCTCTTTTATGAACCTGACAGGACTTCTAACATAATCGATTCCAAACGATCCTCCCCAGCGGTCAACAATCTTTTCCACGCTGGAGATGAGGCCACTGTCATACTCTCCTGAATAAGAGATATTATCGGCTCCAAATGCCCTTGCGACAAGCGCTACGTGTGTGCTGATCCGCTCGTCCCTGGGAAGGCGGTGTCCAAGCCTAAGAATAATAATATCCATCATAATCACTATCTGGCGAAAAAAGGAAAAATCCTTTGAAAATCAGGAGTTCTGGCCGAATCTTTCATCTGCAAACCCTCTTGAGCAGAATATCCTCAGCCATTCCATGCCTTTCGAAGTCACATACGAGGAATTGTCTATATCCCTTATGCGTTCTGCCATCGTTCTCTTGAAAGCACAGTTCTCTTCCGCCTTATCAAAGAAACCTTCAGGATACCTGCTTCCAATCGAACCTGGAATTCTACTCCATTCAAGGCTCATCTGTTCGAAGACACCAGGATCAAGGGTAGTATGATATGCGAAATTTATCAGATATCCATCTATTATATGAGTAAAATGATCGAGAGGGATCCCTGTTATCTCATCTGGCAGTTCGGGGATGGCAATCCCTTCAGGTCCATTCTGTGCGCCGGCTTCCCTGTATGCTCTCTTTAGTTTTTCTATCCTGCCATCAAGATATTTGAAGAACCCATACACAGCCCTGTCGAATTCCTTATGGTTGGAAGCAAGGTTCTCGCTATGTTCGATGAGAACAATCATCGCCATGAGGCCCCATCTGGGCGATCTCTCATATCCAGTGTATCCTGAGAGGAATCCGATAACGCTCTCTTCTGAAAGATCGTTATTCAAAAGTTTCGGAGGAACTCCGCATCTCTTCAATGAATCGGGATTCCCTGATGCCAGTTCAGGAATGGTCCTGATAGTATCTCTTGCCAGTTGCTTGGTGATGAATCGCTCATGATTAGCCCATTCAATGAAATCATCCTTTGAATCGAAAGGATTTTTCTTGTTAAGGAAACGCGAGATGGGAGAAAAAACAGTCGGGAATCTGCCTCTGAGGAAAGAGGTATCGGGGTGTTCTTTTTTCCTTCTTAGCTTCCTGAAATCCACCACCTTCCCCATATTACCAGCTAATCATAGATTTGTCCCGGAAGTATTTTAAAACCCTGATGCTATTAATAACGCCCCATGCAGATATTTCACGTAAATATCTTTAAACCGCAACATTTAAATATAAGGTATGTTGCATTAAATAGTACCAAGTGGTATAAATGAATGTAGCGAAAAAACTCCAAAAACCCGCTGGCAGAGAAGCAGGCTCTAAGAGCGTCAAGAAGCTTCCGGAAGACCTGGTTCTTTGTGCCTGGTGTGATTCAAGAGAAGGACGGACAAATACGATAAGGTACAAGGAGTCGGGCAAAGTGGTTCCTTTCGATGAACTCTCGAGGCGAGCTATCGATCCTGATTCCACTTTTAAAAGCCACGGCATGTGCAAATCCTGCGAGAGGGATTTAAGGGCAGAACTTGAAGAAAGGAAGAGACGGATGCTTAATAATCAAAAACCTGATAGTGAAGGTCCAAGATTCTAACCCTCTCCATCTGATTTTATATCATAATACTAAAACACAGTATCCTGATTGTAAAAAAGATCCCTGGAAATAGAGAATTTAACTCTCCCAGGTGGCATCCTGAAGACAGAAAAAAACAGGAATCCCAAAAGCACAGGACTCCGGATTGAAAGAAAATAAAAAGATGATTTCCGACTATCATATGATTTTGGCCGATCAGGGCATCCGCGATGAAAATTACAGGTGATCATATTGGGTTTGTTTGGAACTAATGGAGTAAGGGGGAGATTCTTTGAACTTGGTCCGAAAAAGGTCCTTAAGATATCCCAGGCAATCGGAACCTATTTCAAAAAGGGGAAGCTGATAGTCGCAAGAGATGGCAGGCTCACAGGAGAGGTCTTGAGGAATGCAGTATGTTCCGGACTAACAAGTGTGGGATGTGATGTTGTTGATCTTGGTTATGCATCATCCCCTACTGCGGAATTTATGATAGGGAAGCTTGGTGCCGATGGACTGATAATTATAACCGCTTCCCACAATCCTCCCGAGTATAATGCCCTCAAAGTGGTTGACGGGGATGGGATAGCGCTCTCAAGGGAGAGAGGGGCGGAAATAGAGAAACTCATGGACAGGATAGAACTCGCACCGTGGAACAGAATCGGCAGGCTTGAGCATTTGATGACTGCTGAGGATGAGCATGCTGATAGGATTAAGAAGCAGACCGATCCGGAGAAAATCGGTAAAAAACGGCCCAAGGTCGTGCTGGATTGTGCCAATGGAATGGCCGCACTTATCGCACCAAGGCTTCTTGAAGAGCTTGGCGCCGAAGTGATCCTCCTTAATTCAGTAGTGGATGGAAGGTTTCCCGGAAGACCGTCCGAGCCATCCGAAGATAATGTATCTGAAATGCTTGCGATGGTTGAAAAAGAGAATGCCGATGCCGGAATCGCCTGGGACGGAGATGGCGACAGAGTAATCTTTGCAGATGAAAATGGCAGATATCTAATAGGTGACAAAGTATTCGCTTTGTGTCTGATCTGGAAACTTGCTGAGAAGAGGGGAAGCATCGTCACCACCGTCGCGACAAGCAGGGCAGCAGAGGATATCGCATCAAAGAATGGATGCAAAACGATCTACACAAAAATAGGTGCACCCTATCTATCCGAAGAGATGGCAAAAGGGGTTCATATCCTTGGCGGGGAAGAGGTTGGAGGGGTGGTCTGGCCAGATCTCTCTCTGGCGAAGGACGGGGTGATGACCGCTGTGAAGATGGTGGAGAAGATATGTGAACGGCCTCTTTCCGAATGGGCGGCCGAGATACCTGAATATCACAATGTTAAGATCAAGATCAATGCAGATGCTGAGAAGAAAAAAGCCGTTATTGGCAAAATGCGATGCTATGCAAGAGAAAACGATCTTGATCATCTGGATATCGATGGTGTAAGGATAAACCTGCCCGATGGCTGGGTGATCGTCAGGGCATCCGGAACCGAGGATTACGTGAGGCTGTTCGCCGAGGCTAAGACAAAAGAGGATGCGGAGAGATTGGCAAGAACCTATGAGGAGCTCATCACTTCCGAAATATCATGATAAATGTTCCCTGAACAAGCAGGATGCAAAGGTTGGCCCCCCACTTGCGTAAGAAAAATCATGCCCTATTGTAGAAGTCCGGTTATATCAACCTCTGCCGCCTCATGGGGAATCGAATTGGTGACAAAGACGGCATCTGTTTTCTTCTTTATCTCCTCGTATGAATCTTTCAGGATGAAACCGACTTCAGCTTTCTCGCCCCGGACTATCCTTGGGGGATAGTGTATCTTTTTCTTCAGAAAGAATCCATGGGTGGCAGCACAGAGCACCCTTTCCGCACCTGCAGACCTGGCATTCTCAACAGCTTTCATCATTGTACCTCCTGTTGAGATCATATCATCGATTATCAGGACATCCTTTCCTTTGACATCGAAATCCATTTTCATTGAATCTATGCTGCGGCAGACATCGCTTCCTTCTTCATAATCCCCTCTGACCTTCTTCATGCTCTTTCCTCCGTAATCCGAAACTAGGTAATTCGCTCCCTGGTCAGGACTTATCACCTCGAGTTCGTCTGTCTGGAGCTTCTCTTTGGCGTGTTCGATTAGAAGTTTGTTCGCACTTAGATTCCTGATCTTCAACCCGGCATACTCGAATTCGCCTTCCTTCTTAAGGAAATGGCAATCGATTGTTACAAGCTCCTTTGCACCTGCCTTTTTCAAAAGAGTGCATAAGACTTCTGCACTCTTTGCTTCCCCTTGTTTGAATGTCTTGTCCTGTCGGGAATAAGGGAGATATGGAGATATTAATCGCACTTCCGCTTTCGAACGACTCAGAGTGTCCAGCAAAAGGAAAGCATTGAATATTTCGTGATCCTGCTCAGGATAGAGCCGATGGAAAAGCCTTACTTGCCGACCTTCCCCGGACAGGGGATTTTCCACTCTTACATATGAATCCCTATCAGGGAATCTTTTCATGACCACATTCGGCTCTCCCATCTCCTTAAAATTCGGGCTTATGATGTCCATGTCAGGGGATTGCATCGCAAAAAATTTAACATCTATCCATCGGCAGGGTTTCGGGAATCGAAAATATAGGCTGTCAATATCCTATAATATGCATGCAATGCATGGTGCAATATCTTTTCTGCGAGAGACCTCTCCGATACTTCATCACGATAATTTTCCAGCTCAGATACCAACTCTATCGAATCGATGAGCTCCACATTGGATAGCTTGGGTTCTGTTCTTATGTCATGAATCCCCGAGAATCCAATGGCCATAAGCATGGGGAAAGCCGCCCCCAGCCCGCCAAAGTCCAGACGTTCCAGCCTTCCAGTCGAAGCTGCTTTTTCAATCAGATTCACCAAATCATCCAGCACGAAGCCGGAATTGGTCATCCATCCCGAATAAGAAGGAAAATGCTCCAGCGCATCAAAGTCAATGCTCAGCTGAAGGGGATTATCGCAGCCTATCGAAGAATCTATTTCAGTGTAATGATCTTTGATTGACCGGGTATTTTTGCTATTTATAGGCTGAAATCGTTCTTCCATGTCGAGCTTGGCCAGGCACCAGCCGGTCATGGACAATTGGACTTCCAGCCCTGACATCTCAGAGAAGAAAGCATGATTTGCATAATTTATCATGGATAGATTCCAACCAGTATCATAATCATCATGATTGTCCACAATCCTCTTCAGCCCCCCTGGCGGGAGATCGAAAAATTTCGATAGATGGTGCGTATACCCATCACCCCATATCAAGACCCCTTCATCAATATTCTGAATCTCCTGAGCGCTTTTATGAGGATCATCAGAGAGAGGCCTGAAATCCAATCCTGTGAGCGGAGGTACTGCGTTGAGTACTCTGGTAGCTATGTCATTGGATTTCGAAGGAACGAAATAAACTTTTTTTGATCTTTTCCTTTTCATGACAGTATCCTGTTAACTAACATTTTTAACATATTTGGAACACAGAGATCACTCTCTTCGTATCCACTCAAGAACATTCTCGGCATCTTTCGTTATGCCCAGAATAGAGAAGTAATCAAGAATATTCTTCACATCCCTTTTCAGGAAATCTTCTGCATTAGGGTGCCTAAGGATGACTCCTTGGCCAAAATCAATAATATAAGGGACATTCCCGAGAAGGATATTGTATGAGCTTATATCCGCATGAACCAGACCGGATTTATACATCTTTCTGATATCAGAAAGGATGCTCTCCAGATCATTCTCAGACGCATGTCCTACTGAATTCAATCTGGGATAAGGAAGGCCCCCTTCTCCAAGGAAACTCATGACAAGGACATTCCTCTGCACATAATATGGCTTGGGAGAATTCACCAGTGCTTTCTGGCATAACCTGAGATTCTTGAATTCCTTCCTTGCAAATGCCTCAACAACGGTGCGGTCGGATCCCTTGACTCGCTCGAATCTTGGATCCCCGTCTATATAGCTTGATTTGCGAAGGAACGGGGCAGTTTCCATCTTATAAATCTTCACTGCTACGAATGCATTATCTGGAGTAGTGGCTCTGAAAACATTTGCTTCCTTTCCAGTGGAAATCGGATAGTCGACAGTGGAGATTATCTTCTTCTTGATCAGGTTAAGAAGTACGAAAAGCGTTGGCCGGTCAAAGACCTTGCTTTCTGTCTTGATCCTCTCTTTAAGGACATATTTCTCTTTCAGCGGTCTTTTCTTTTTAGAGACCTTCCTTGCCATTATTAATTTCATGGTTGATACAATTTAAATGAACCTGTCCCTGCTGGATAACCCAATGATCGACTGTCGTTGATTTCTGATTTTCCAGATTTCGTAAATCTTTTCCTCCGGCGTAACAGTGCCGCCCTCCAGCACATCCCTGCCTTTGGTGGATTGGAGCAGGATTTGGAATCCGGCATTATTCCCCCTCCCAACTTGGGATGGCCTCCGCTCACAGCTTTAGAGACT
>CAYVTJ010000012.1:0-4399 GCA_964454475.1 Microcaldota archaeon
GGCTTTGAGGCCAAACTGTCAAATGGTTTTGAGGCAAAGAATCAGCGTGAGCAGGTTTGAAACTGGCGGGAATAAGTTGATAAAACAAAACCTGATTTCCCTAAGGAGACCATCTGATTTTGAATCTCTTCAAAAAGCATCCAGGGCAGGAATTTGGAAAATACCAAAAGAAGGAAAAATGCTCCGTTCGGGATTGACGGCACCTGTTTAGTGCACCGGTTTTTGGTGCAGTTTTTTCCTAAAAGGATGCTTTCGAACCCGAGCCACCGGAGTGAAAGTCCGGTATCCTTGACCGGGATGTCCAACTTTTTGACTTTTTTCACCTCAGAGCATATGGTCGGGTTTTTCGCCCTGAATCTGTATAAGCCAAAAAGTTCCTAGACTAACGGAGCCTTTCCACATTCATTCTTTATTGCCTTGAGGATATCCTCGAAAACCGAATCGATATCCCTGCTAGCATCCACATTATGCCAATTCGGTGTTAAAAACCTTTGCCTTGATAGCCTGAGAAAACGCTCCCTGACTTCGGCAAGGTAATCCAAATCCTCCTCATACCTATCAAGCTCTTTCTGGGACAATTTCCTCTTCTGGGACATTTCAGGAGGCATATCCAAAAGAATGACCTTATCTGGGATCACGAAAGAAGCATCCTCCACCAGCCCCATAGCCCGGTCGAAACCATAGGCTTCTTTCTCATATGCTATCGTAGAGAAGACATACCTATCGAGGATGACATGCTCATATGAATCAATGGCTCTTTTGAGCTCATCCTGGCCATCCATGATATCCGCAAGGAAAAGCAGAAATAATGCTTTTGGCTCTATCTGGACTTTCCTATCCAGATAATTTCTGAGCATCCCGAATTTCGCCCTTGGATATTTCATCAAAGCGCAATCAAGGGTGGATCGCAACATATCTATCTGGGTTCCCTTACCGCATCCATCAAGGCCTTCGAAAACAACCAACATACCTCTTCCTTTTGGATACATCACTATTAAAAAGTGGAATCTGGCAAAGTTTATAATCAATGCCTGCAGAATAATCTGGGTTTCGGATAACGGCAGAGAAGCACGCGTCTTCCCTGGTTTTGAGAGGTTTGGATATGAGGATACTTGCTATACATGCAGACTACATAGAAGTTGAGCAAAAGAAGAAAGCAATAAAAGATGCGGAAGATGTCAGCAAGCCCAAGGAGAGGTACGATGAGGTCCTGGTTGTATTCACCGCTGTTGAGGTGGGTGATGAGGATATTCAGACTGTCGCGGGTGAACTTGCCAGGCAGTCCTTGGAGATAGCAGGAAGCGTCAATACCGATACTGTCCTTCTATATCCTCTTGTCCACCTCAGCTCCAAGCCTGCATCGCCAAGGGTAGCCCAAAAAGTCATCCAGAAAGCCGAGGAGATTCTGAAAGAAGAGAGCATAAATGCATCCCATTCGCCCTTTGGGTGGTATAAAGGATATACACTCAAATGCAAAGGGCACCCTCTTAGTGAACTCTCAAGAGAGATACACGCTCCCGGAAGTGTTGATGTCAAATCTTTCGAGGTTGAAGAGGTGTCAAAGAGTCTCAGACAGGAAAATGTCCTAAAAAGCAGATTCTATATAATGGATCTCGAGGGCAAGCTTCATGAAATTGATGAATTCGATTTCACAGGATATGAGAATCTAGAGAAATTCGCGAGATATGAAACAGAAAAAGTAAGGGTTTATGAAAAAGAGCCACCGCACATCAAATTGATGAAAGAGCAGGACTTGATCAATTATGAGCCAGGTTCTGATTCAGGGAATTTCAGATTCCTTCCAAAAGGAAAATTGATCAAAAGCATACTGGAGGATTCTATAAACAAGACGTGCATCAATGCAGGAGCGGCGGAAGTGGAAACTCCCATAATGTATGATTTCGAGCATCCCACCCTGAAAAAATATCTTGATCGATTCCCGGCAAGACAATATGTTGTGATAAGTGAGGATAAAAAACTCTTTTTGAGATTCGCGGCCTGCTTTGGTCAATTCCTGCTGGCTCATGACATGGTAATGTCCCATAAGCAGCTTCCTTTGAAGATGTATGAACTGACAAGATACAGCTTCAGGAGAGAGCAAAGCGGCGAACTGGCAGGACTCAAGAGACTGAGGGCATTCACCATGCCGGATATGCACACGTTCGCGAGAGACATGGAACAGGCCAAAGAGGAATTCGAAGCCCAATTCTATCTGGGAATGGACTGGCTGGAACCTCTTGATCTCAAAACAGAGGTTGGTTTTAGAGTCCAGGAGGATTTCTTCAATCAGAACAAAGACTGGTATCTGCGAATGGTGAACAAAGCGGGAAAGCCCATCCTCATAGAAATGTTCAAGGAAAGATATGCTTACTTCATAACGAAATTCGAATTCAATTATGTTGATGGCATGGATAAGGCCAGTGCTCTCACCACTGTCCAGATCGATGTGGAAAATGCGGATACTTACGACATAAATTACATAGACGAGCAGGGTGAAGAGAAGAAACCGCTTATCCTGCATGCATCGATAAGCGGTAGTATCGAAAGGGTGATATATGCGCTCCTGGAAAAGCAGGCCATGAAAATGGAGCAAGGACGAAAGGCCATGTTCCCGTTGTCCCTTTCTCCAACTCAACTACGATTGATACCTATCGGACCTGACCAGAACGAATATGTCCGCGAGACAATGAACCGGCTTGCAGGAAGAAGAGTGAGGGCCGACATCGATGACCGCAACGAATCACTTGGAAAAAGGATACGGCAGGCACAGAAAGAATGGATACCTTATATCGCTGTAATCGGAAAGCGGGAAGTAGATTCAGGTATGCTTTCGGTGACAGTAAGAGAAAGTGGAGAGAAAAAGGAGCTCACTCTGGAACAGCTTGCAGATACGATCGAAGGTAAGACGGCAGATATGCCATTCCGGCAGCTTTCTCTGCCAAAAGAGCTCTCCAAAAGGCCAGTATTCTAGGTGCTCTTTCATGCAAAGATTAATGCATCGGCACCTAAAACCAAGACGGAAGGATCCAGAACAAGAATCCGGAATAAGAAGAAGCATCTCGATTAATGGTAATAAGTATTATGGCATGGTAAAGGAAAATGCGAATGCTGAACAGGTCATCAAGGCGATAGCCGAACAAAATGGAGGAGGAGTAGCCAAGGCACATTACCAAGAAATGGATGCCAACGAGATAGTTGCTCTTAAAATCGGGAACCTGTGGATGGTCAAAGGAGATATGAAAAGGGTCGAATCCGCCGATTTTTCATCCTTCTCAGATCCTGAAGCAAACAGAAAAGAAGCCATATCCGAGTCCAGCAGAAGTTCTGGCGGTATCCACTTCTTCATAGGAGAAAACAACATACCAATGCAGATTAGGAGAAACGGGGACCTTATCTTCCCAAATTCCGATGAACTCATCGTCAGGCAGGAATGGGAGATTAGTGTGAAACTTGTAACATATGATCAGGATCCTAAAAAGATCAACGAGCTTGAATCAAGAGAAGGCGGGATTAAAGTAAGTGAATCCATCAGGAAGGATATGAAACCAGAGATATGGAAGGCAGATAGCGATGATATATTTGAAGCCCATGGCGGGGCCCGTTTCGAAAAAATCATGGTCTCTGAAGATGAGATAATACTGTTTGACACTGATACAGGTAAAATGAGAAGCGCCAGGGAATTCGAGGGTGATGAATTCGAGATCAATCCTTCCTTTCTTGAACCTCTCATGCCAGATATCAAAATGGATGTGCCGCCAGTCCCCACCGGAGTAGGCATGCCTGGGAAGAGTGAGCACCACATGGAACACACATATTCGGATACTCAGGTTCCAGAACAGCCAAAATGCACCGCCCAGAAGACCGGGAATCCTGAAGACGGAGCCAGATTAAGAATCAGCGAGCACATGATAGGACAAGAAACAGGAATAAAGCGGGAATTTGATTCGATATGCCCCGACATACCAATGAACAACCTTAATCATTTTCCCGGGAATATTGCATCATTTACAAAAGAGAGAAGCAATGCTTGCAAATCCCGAACAGAAAGACTTATTGGACTCCCCTGCAGGAAAGGACCAAAGCTTTCAACCGAAAAAAAATCGGCTTCACGTATCCAAACGAACATGAAAAGATTTCCTATTCTAGAGCAATCGATTATGCCTGTTAGGGATATGGAATTGAATGGTGAATGGATCAAGGAGTCGAAGAGAGCAGAAAGATCAAATAGAAGTGAAGAATCCGGGAAAAAATGGGAAGAACCCAAGAAAGCAAACTCCGTTCCGGATTTCCCAAAGAAAAAAATACCGGATACCGGAAAGGACCGGAAAAAGGATGCCCAAAAGGAAGAAACATCTTCGAAAGAAGGAAGAAAATCTTCCGGAAGGGCAGTAACTGTAAA
>CAYVTJ010000012.1:4499-15540 GCA_964454475.1 Microcaldota archaeon
TGCCCAAAAGGACGGGAAAGAAACATCTTCGAAAGAAGGAAGAAAATCTTCCGGAAGGGCAGTAACTGTAAAAAAACAGGGAGAAAGTAGTTCTTCCAGCAGGGTAAAAACGAAGAAAAAGAGAAGAAATATCGCAAGGAGTGGATCAAAAAGCAGAAAAAAGGATGCCCAAAAGGACGGGAAAGAAACATCTTCGAAAGAAGGAAGAAAATCTTCCGGAGAGGAAGTATCCGGAAAAAGACACCAGAAAGGAGAGAAAACAAAGGTTTCGAATAAAAAAAGCAAGAGAGGAACCGCGAAAAAGATATCAGTAAGAAAGAAGAAAAAGGCTCTTGACGAGCTTATCATGATACTCGAATTATTTCCCAAAATAGTAATGAAAAGAATCAGACGAAGAACCAGGGGAGGAAGTTTAAGAGGAAAGCGACCAATGTAATGATCATAAGGCCTTTAACTACGTTTTTATTGGATATATTAAGCTCAAGCACCCTGAATCCATCGAAAAATGGCAGGGGGAGCATATTGACCGTTCCTATTATGAAATTCAATGAGAAGGTGAGGCCAAGGGCTACCGTCACGAACCTTGCCGCATCTCCCATCAGACCCGCCAATTCGAAATTTTCAGTAATATAGAATGCCCCTAGGAACAGGGAAAAGAAGACACAACTGAAAAATAGGTTAGAGGTTGAACCTGCTATAAGGACCCTGGTTTGTTTTACCTGTTCCAATTTCTCGAGAAGCTTCTCATCAGGTTCCACGAATGCCCCGATGGGGATAATCCCAAAAAGGACTACGCCTGATGATAAGATTGGTACTTTTCCTATTCTTGCAAGAACCGCATGGGCCCCTTCATGGACAATAAGAATCACAATAAGTGCGATGATGCCCTCAAAAAGAGGGAGATTTACGCCTGGCAGTAGCACTGTCCCTCCCGGCTCAACACTAGGTTCGGCACCTCCCAGGAAAGCATCCGAGAGATTGTAGACTACCATTACTCCATAGATCAATATGCTTACAAGCAGGATGAAGAAAAAACCTCCGAGAACAAGCAGTACATCCAAGAATACCGGAACAGCCGAAAGTTCAAGTTCACCACCAGTATTTTCAAAAAGACCAGTATCAAGAACATTTGCCAGGAAATAGGTTGCGAATGGGAATACTAATTTCCACACAAAAAGCAGGATTATCATCCCCACGATAAACGGAAGTGGCTTGGTATTCTTCTTCAGGAGCAAAAAACTGGAGATGCCATATGCCATTGCCCCACCAGTATCGGCAAAGAAATTGAACAGATCCTTGGATTTTGACAGATTCTCAATCATCTTGAGGCCCTTCCTGCTCTTGAACATGATCAGACCCATCTCATTAGGAAGACCATACCTCTTTATGAGAATACGTCCCACTATTATCATCTCGATAACTGCCAGAAAGAATTTCCATATGCCTTCGATCTCCAATTCCAGTATACCATAGAAAGCAAGCACTGCAGCAAGCACAATAGCAAGAAGGATTAACATACAGGGATATGTATCGGATTGGTTTATATAATTAATTGAACAACTCGCCGGATTCAACATGATTTTTAACCCTTTTCAAGCACTAGAGAGAACATGACAAAGCTCAGTTGCGACATCTGCGGCAAGGAAAATGTGAAGGCGATAATACTCCTTGAAGGAGCCAAGCTACTTGCATGCGGCTCATGCATGAGAAGCGGCAGGATAATCCAGCGCCTGGATCAGGTGGATTCAGGACCGCTGATCCGCGAGAAGCCTCTTCAGAGAGGGATGGAGGAGAGCAGGGAAATCGTAGAGGATTATGGAAGAAGGATAAAGAATGCGAGGGACAAGGCCCAGCTTCCCATTGCCGTGGTGGCAGAAAGGATAAAGGAAACGGAAAGCTACCTAGATGCGATTGAGAATCAGAGGATAATGCCGACTTTTGAGGTAGCACGGAAGATAGAAAAAGAACTGGACATAAAACTCATAGAACAGGTGGACAATAACACCAGTGCTTCTGTTGTCACGAAGGCAAAGAGATTCTCAGAACCAACGCTTGCAGATATACTGCTTTCCCAAAAAGAAGAGGATTGAGTATGGGTGTGGATCTAGGCGACCTTGCGGTAAAGAACACTATAAAACTTAAGTCACTGTCGGGAAGAACGATTGCGATAGATGCATATAATGTCTTGTACCAATTCCTTTCATCCATCAGACAGGAGGATGGAACCCCTCTTATGGATATGCAGGGGAGGGTGACTGCTCATCTCTCAGGACTTTTCTACAGGAGCTTAAGGTTCATTGAAAACGGTATGAAGCCAATTTATGTTTTTGACGGAATACCCAGTGAACTGAAAGAGAAAACGATAACCCGGAGAAAGGAAGCGAAGAAACAGGCGGAAAAGAAATGGGAACTCGCCCTCGAAGAAGGAAAACTGGATGAAGCGAAGAAACAGGCGATGAGAACTTCGAAGATGACCAGGGATATGGCTGATGAATGCAAAGAACTGCTCGATGCCATGGGAATACCATATGTCCAAGCACCGGGAGAGGGGGAAGCACAGGCGGCCATGATGGTATCCCAAAAACAGGCATATGCTACTGCATCGCAGGATTATGATGCACTTCTCTTCGGATCCCCCATACTGATACGAAACATATCAATAACAGGAAAAAGAAAGGTTCCCAGACAGAATAGGCATGTAATGATTGAACCTGAAGAAATACGCCTTGAAGAGACATTGAATGAGGTAGGTATAAGCAGGGAAAAACTCGTTATGATGGGAATATTAATAGGTACGGATTTCAATGGAGGAGTTTATCGTGTTGGCCCGAAGACCGCATTGAAGATAGTAAAAGATGTGGACGGTATCGAACAGATGACAGAATATGTCAAAGAAAAATATGATCATGAATTCGAAGTCGATCCCTATAAAATATTTGAAATATTCATGAAACCCAGGTATGAAAAACTGAACAATGAGCCGACATGGGGGAAGATGAAAAAAGAGAAGGTCAAAGAGATTCTTGTAGACAAGCATGACTTCTCTGCAGATAGGATCGAAAGAGGGATTAACTCTTTAGAAAGGATTTTGAAGGAAAGCAATTCCCAAAGCAGGCTTGAAGATTGGTTCTAGAATATCCCCTTTGGATCGAAATCCTTTCCTCTTCTTATCACTTTCCTATCAACCAAATCAACGATTGATGAATGATGCCTATATGAAGTAGGTCCCTGATCTATCGCAAGATCCACGGCTTGAATAATTTTCTCATCTACAGATTCAAATAAGTATGGAGGTTGCTCACCATTCACATTCGCGCTGGTTGTTATGATAGGTCTCTTAGAAAAAGATGAAAGCATCCGGCAGAAACGAACATCCGGAATCCTGATTCCCATCTTATCATTATCCGTGACAGGAAGGTTTCCCCGTGCTTTCAGGATAAAAGTGAACGGGCCTGGAAGATAATCAGAAAGAATCCTGCGTTGCCATCGCTCCACGATACAATACTCCTCTACCATGCTGATATCGGATACTATCACTGACATCGGTTTGAAGGCAGGGACCCTTTTAATTAAATTGATATCTTTGACTGCCTGTTCGGAAGTCGCATCCCCTCCAATACCATAAAGGGTATCGGTAGGATAAATGATTGTTCCGCCTCGCTTAATTACCTTGCCTGCTTTTGAGGCCGTATCGGTGAGGTTGTCATCGGTTAGTTTGATGGAATCCAAATCAATCACCTAGCAGGTCCTTTCTCACATTATCAATTCCGATGGCGGTTATCAATTTTCCAAGCCTGGGGCCTTTCTCTTTCCCCAGAATGGCAAGATACAGGCCTGAAAAAAGCTCTCCAGGCTTCAGTCCTCTTGATTTGGAGAAATCGAAAACAAGGTTGTGTATCTCGAGTGCATCCATACCTGGATCAATAGACCTGATGAAATCCAGTACGTTATCGGACGCTTTTTTAGAATTCGGTGAATACCTACACCGGTAGTTTTCAGGAATGAAATTGCTTTCATCCCACTCTCCAATATATGGCCGTAGATATGCCACGCCCTCAGGATCAGAAGCAAGGCACTCCACCTTCTTCCAATCATGATAAAGCTGATAATAGAGCATCATATCGAGGAAGGATGCGTTCCATTCGATTCCATCTGTGCTCAAAGCAAATGCTATTGCCTTTTTCCGATCCGCCCTTGGAAGATCTTCAGATTCAAGGTTGATTCTTGATGCCTTCTCAAACTCATCTATCGTCCTAAGAAGTTTTTCTGGGGTGGGATTGATATCGATGTTCTCTTCGAGATCCGGCTTGAGAAGCATATATTTTATTATTTCGGGGGGAATCAGTTTGATAACCTCTGATATGCCCATTCCTTTCCCTTTCGATTTAGAATATTTCTTTCCTTTGAAAAGGATGAATCCATAGCGATAAGGGATATGATAATCCGCTTTCATCAATCTTAAGGTTATCTCTCTGCATGTATCCTCCGAGCCTCCTCTGGTGTGATGATCGATGCCTGCCCCTTCGATACTGGTGTTGAAGACCTGCTTCCAGGCAGGCCAATGAAGACGCCAGACAAGTTTGTATTTGTGATCACTGATTTTATTGATGCCTTGGTAGCCGCATCCACATGTGTACCCGACATCCTTATCGCAGATATAGGAATATTCCTCCCCGTCATGAGCGGCCACTCTTGTAGTGGCGATCCTTCCGCAGTTCTGGCATACCGGCATTATGGGAGACCAGTCTTTCTTTTCCTGTTTTCCGCTGGTACTTTCTACTATCTTTCTTGCATCTGCCTCATGTTTGAGGAAGAACCGTGCCCAGGAATCGAATCTCCCCTCTTCATAATATTCATTGATACGAACAACTTCCGCCTTGACGCCAAATTTGCCCATCAGCACCCTTGCTTCATCAAGATAATGATCCCCAAAACTCCTGCTCTCGCCTGTAGGATCAGGCACATTGCACAGCGGAACTCCAAGATAATGCTCCAGTTCATCCTTGTATTTCTCCATCTGGGAAGGGACCGAATCAAAAGCATCGAAGATATCGGCTATAAAGAAGTACTGGCATCTCTTACCACGCTTCTCCAAAGCCCTCCTGATAGCATCAGGGAAAAGAAACTCGCATAGTGTTCCGTAGTGGATAGGCCCTGATGTAGTCATCCCTGCCGTGATGACATAGGGTTCTTCCTTCTCATTTATGACTTTTTCTGCCAACCATTCTGACCAGTGCTGATGCATATCAAGACCTCTCTCTTAACTCTCGCCAGCACAATAGCATATATGGAAGCAGGGTGCTATTGCTGATGGATGTTTTCATAATCTCCAATAAAAGTTTAATAAGTAGATATATGAAGATAAATAAAGCTACTGATACCATAACGGCAGGTCCCATGAATATTAAGAGGACACTCCCAAAACGGGCTAAGATATCCAAAATTATGCCTATGAGAAAAAATGGGATGGATATAAGACAAAGTGCTATTAGAAGAATAATGTCCATTGAAATGACTGACAATAGATTATTCTTCACAACGCGAAAAGATGCCTTGAGTGCTTTTAGGGTACCCAACCTCTCAACAGATATCTCCATGCTCCAGAACTGGGAGATAACCGCAAGGATAAGAGAGGAGAGGACTAACCAAGGGCCAAATATAAGAAAGGCAACTGCAGAGAAGAACGCATGATCAAATAACAAAAAAACCCCTGCCAGAACCAAAGGGGGGGATATTACCAAGCAAAAGATGAAAGAACGAAGCACCTGGTACCTCAGCCCTGACCATAAAAGTTCAGAGAAGGAATCCACTATAGTGCTTTTACTATTTCCCTTCAAATGCTCATCCAGAAAAAGAGGATAGATAAGGTCGAAAACACCGCTAACCCAAAACATCAAGAAAAACAAGAGGAAAATTAAAACGGCAAAAGATCCCAGGATCCAGATATCTGAGAAGATTGCGCTTTGCTGAATGTTGGCAACTGACAGCCCTGCTACGGAAAGCATGAGTAATCCAAGAATCATGAAAAGCAGCAATAATGCGATCTGACACAGATATTTTGCACAGGTAAGCTTGAGCATCCTGATAAATAATCCCTTGAAATCCGATTTGATGAAATCCATTGTTTTGCCAACGTTATCCAACACTATATCTAGAGAGTCTTTCTTCGGTCTATTTTTTTTATCATCATTTCCAAGCTTGAGTATGGTATTTTTGCTGTCATTTTGGGATTCTTCTGAAGAAGATTTATGTTCTTCTTTTGATTCATCTGGCATTAGCACTCCTCCAATTGTTTTAGTAATAAGGATTAAGTTGAAGGATACATTTATAAGCATTATTAGATATATATTCCAATGCCAGCGGTCACAGGAGAAGGGCAATACCTGATCCCATCCCGAACTCAGAAGTCAAGCCTTCTCACGGTGTTGCGTGTACTGTCCTATGGGCGGGAAAGCACACTGCTGCTGGTATTAATTATTCAAACGTTTTTTAATTTCCAAGCATGAATTCAATGTAGGAGTTGAATTGTGATGGAATTCCGTGAATTAATAAAGAAAAGGCATTCTGTAAGGGATTACGAAGATAAGGAAATCGGGGAGGATAAGATAGGGAGAATCCTCGAAGCGGCTAACAATGCTCCATCGGCAGGAAATTTGCAGGCATATAGAATCTATCTGGTGAGGAATAGGAAAGAGGAACTCATGATGGCAGCGTATGGACAGGAGCAGATACTTCACGCACCAATCGTTCTGGTTTTCGCTTCAGTAGAGAAGGAATCCTCTCAAAAATATGGAGAACGTGGTGCAGAACTTTATTCTGTCCAGGATGCGACAATAGCTTGTGCATATGCTCAACTGGCCGTAACTGATGAAGGTCTTGGTTCGGTATGGGTGGGTGCCTTTGATCCACTCGAAGTATCAAGGATTACGGGATTGGGATCTTATGAGGTTCCCATTGCTTTGCTACCCATTGGATATCCTGCAGAGGAACCCAGGGAAACTTCGAGAAAGCCGCTGGATTAGATTATAGGTAAGGTATGAGCATGGAAACAAGAGAAAGGGCGCAAAAGGATCTTGACAAGCTTGATCGGATAATCGAAATTGCGCAACGGCTTGGGCTTGAGGACAGGTATCCTTCTGCTTTCGAGTATGCAAGGAATTATGGTACTGATGCCAAGCATTTTTTCGAGAAAAAGGATTATTTTAGCTCGTTCGGAGCTGCCAACTATGCGTATGGCTATATCGACTGTATCCTGTTGTTGGAAGGAAAAAAGGATGAGACGATACTATGATCTATGTTTTGCCAAAATTCTTTCGATGCTTTCGGTAAATTCACCATAGCCTGCAGTCTCAAGGGAACTCCTTAACTCATCAGCGGGTGCTTTCTTCAGAATTCCAAGAGTCTTTGACGGGATTCCTGCCTTTTTGAATGCAGAGGATAGGGCTTTCATATCGTAACCTGACTTCTTCCCCCCTGATTTGGATTCAGCCTCACAAACATAGGTATCATCCTTTCTAACGACCGCTGCGGTCTGGATACCCTGTTCTTTCTTCTCGACAGCCTCAACGATGGCAGGAATGGCCTTTTCGAATCTATCAAGATTCTCGAGGCTCTTCTCTATCCTACTTACTATTTCGGGATTATCCTCTGCGGTCATGATATTAACGCCTGCCTTCACATCGGCACGTGAGAATGCCAGCATCAGCGAAAGATTGCTTTCAAAACCTTGCCTGTCCCCACTTCCAGGCATTCTTTTTATATTATCGATAAACTTCGTATATGGCTTCAGTTTTTTCCCCTTGGGCTGATCGTTCTGTGAAAACGAATCCATAACCTGAAGGGTGCTTCCATGATGCTCCACCAAGGTCATGAGAATTCCCTTTTCCGATTCTGTCAAGTCGAATTCTGGAAGCATCCCCTCGGCCAACCTCGCACTCACTTTCTCGTGCCCTGGGTAGCTTATCTTGCCGGTCTCAGGATTCTCTTTTCTTCCTTCAGGATCGGCCTTCCCGATGTCATGCAGATATGCCGCCGTGACTACAACCGATTTTTCCCTATCATTAAGGGCGGCAAAGACATCCTCACCCAGAAGATTGGAAGCAACTTCCTGCGTATGTTCATCAGCAGTCAGGGAATGGAATGGCGAATGCTGATCCATGCCTTTCAAGGCCTTGACTTGAGGAAATCTCTTCTCGAGATCAGAATATGCGGTTCCAGGACCGACCTTCATTCTAAGACAGGAGTCGGTCTTGACGCTTTTCGGCTTAATCCCATGGGTTTCTTCTTTGGGTCTTAATTTTGTTTTTAATACCATAAAATCACCATATAGTATATGTGTTAAAAGGTATTTAAAAATGTTACTTTTTTCCCCTTGCATTGGTGGTGTGAGATAAGATTCCTGCTAACATCAGCAAAAGATTGATAGTTCTTTTCTTCGTAGTTTCTATTCTTCCATGTTAGAAATAGAAGAGTTAAGAGCTGAGACAGCTCGGCCAGGAATTGGACTGCACTCCTGTCATTGCAAGAGAAAGGCGATCTTGCACTATACTGGCTTGGCAACAAAGCGATCAACTCTTAATTACCTTTCATCCAATTCTTGATCGTGAAAACAAAGAAATCACTCGGACAGAACTTCCTTCAGGATCAGAACATACTCCGCAAAGAAGTAGAACTTGCAGGGGTAAAGAGAAAAAAGGTCCTTGAGATCGGTCCTGGAGACGGAAGACTCACAAAACACATTTTAGCTGCCGGAGCGAAGAGAGTGATTGCTATTGAAAGAGATCGGGAGCTTGCAGCTCTGCTAAGAAATCGTTTCCAATACACAAAAAACCTGGAAATTATAGAAGGTGATTTCCTGGATGAGGAACTACCTGAATTCGATATCGTGTTGGGGAACATACCATACTACATCTCATCTCCAATTATCTTCAGGCTAAAGGACTATGATTTCGAAAGAGCAATCCTGATTGTGCAGAAGGAATTCGCAATTAAGATGATTGAGGGTGCGGGAAGCAGTGGGTACGGGAGGTTGAGTGTTACATCGCAGATTTTCTACAAAGTTAAAATCATCCAGATTGTATCAAAGGAACTCTTCAATCCTTCTCCGAAAGTTGACTCTGCAATCATCATGCTCATTCCAAGCGGAAGGAAGATATCCGCATTCGAAGAGGATATGATAAGATGGTTGTTCCAGCACAAGAACAAGACTGTTAGGAATGCTCTATTGGATTCAAAGGAATTCTCAAAAGAGGAATTGAAAGCCCTGAATGATTTCTCCCAACGAAGGGTGCGTACGCTTGAGATGGATGAAATTCATGAAATATCTAGAAAACTGAAAAGGCAATACCACCTTCATTCCGAGAATTCTATAGTATAATACCTCTGAAAATTTGTTTGGGGATCCTGCCAACCATCAGGACCCATCCCTGCTTTCAAGGAGAGATGGGAAAGGAATCCCTCCTTATCAGGCAGCTGTTCCCAAACAGAAGGAAGAAAGGTGGCTTGATGGATGCCATTCTGAAGAATCAAACCATCCTTGCCAGGAGTCAGATTCTTAAGAAGATCATCTGGCCCTTGAACATTAAACGGCTCTGGTTTGGTAAGCACGGATATACTGATTTTAACAGAGGAAAGTTCACCCTGGGAAAGAGGGGGAAACCGGGGATCATGAAAAGCGGACGCAACAGCATTTTCGATCACATCCCTGAAAAGAGGTCTCCTGGCTTCCAAGCTCCCGATGCAACCTCTTAGATTCCCTGAAAGATGAAGAGTGATAAAGCAGGCCCTGTCCATGATAAGCTTCTCATCAGGAATTTCATCAGGAGGTATCTCAAGTATCTGCCGGTTCTTTAGGAAATGGATAATGGATCTCCTTGCCAACCTGAGTAGATAATCACGATTTTCCTTGCTAAGATCAAGTACCATCTCATTCACCTGTAGAAACCATAGCATCCATATCCTACTACCCTTGATTTATCCCCTGCAGTATCTCCTGAATTCCTGTAATCGATAAGACGGCCTTCCCATCCTTTCATATCAGCAAGATGCATCAGCACCCGGATCGCCGCCATCCCACATGCCTCGGCGTTATTAAGCTTTTCGAAATCAAGAGAAGGGATTGCATCATTGGCGATTCCATCGGTGGAGAGGGCCTGTTCGTAGGTATGATAATGACTCAAATCAGAACTGATGATGACAAAGGTATCTGATCCGATGCATTCGAATAAAGCATTGGCGAAAGCTTTTGGGGAAAGATCTCCTGTCAGAATTGGGAATAATGTGAAATCACCTTCCATCACTTTCTGGATGAAGGGCACCTGAACTTCAAGGGAATGTTCCGGTCGATGAACATCAGGTAGGGTTTTCAGGATATCAATCTTGTTTTTGAGGCTCCCTATATTGACATCCCCAAGGGGCGTTGACCAAAAGGAATGGCCGGATTCTGCCGCTCCTGGAAACGAACTAATGTGGCTGGGACCTATGAGGATTATCTCCTTAATCTCGTTGTTTATGGCCTTCAACTCCTTATAACCATAAGCAGCGACAGGGCCTGAAAACAGATATCCAGCGTGAGGTACAACCATGCCCCTCAACAGCCTCTCAAAAGTACTCTCCGGGACTAATGACAGGAACTCATCAATAACATCTGAAAGCTCTTTGGGATCCGAAGGATAGAAACTCCCTGCAACAGCAGGATCTCTCTTCTCTTTGAACATAGAATCACGAGAGATATACAAAGATTATCCTTTAATTGTTATTTCTTAGAGATCAATGAAAACCCCTTTTTGAAGAATGTTAAGAGCTTAAATTCATTCCTGCTTACCTCTGAAAAACAGAAAGAGATAATCAGTAAACAGCAAAAGTATTGAAACCTGAAATAACAGAACAAGATAACCGACAAACAACAAAGAAAGATGAGCTCCTTGAAAACCAGGTAAAAAAACTGAAAAAAGAGAATAGGCAACTTAGAAAACACTCAGAAAAATAGTGTAGTATCCCGAAATAAGTTCCTCTCGATAAATACATCTGAGCTTCTTAGATA
>CAYVTJ010000013.1:0-15236 GCA_964454475.1 Microcaldota archaeon
AATCACTGAAACTGTCAAATTATTCAGATATTTTTTGAGGACTTTCATTTTATAGTCCAAAAAGATAAAACAGACAACCTTCTTTAGTAAGAATTTAGTTTTTGCCCGCACTCATATGCTTCATCGTCTGATATGGGTATTCTTATCAGCAGTCGTCTCCAGAAAACCAAGGCTCCTGCAGTCGACAACCGTGATTCTACGGGAAAATTTTAAATTAATACCTTCTTTATTCTAATCTGGCGAAATCAAGTTTCAGGGTAGTTTTGGAAAATCACCAGGCCCATATCCTGGAGGGAGCCGCAGAAAAATAAACAAATCTCTTTGTAATTGATTTGGTTGGAGGTTGGGATCCAGATTAGCCTCGCTTCCACGCTCTTCTTGGTGATATCTTCTAAGCATATTATTGAAATGTTCTCGGAATCCTCCTTGGTTCATATTCATGATGCTTTGGAAGGCGGGCACAGCGCCAAGTCTCCTTGTTTCCAAACCTGTTGCTTGTCCCATCCCGATTGGCCCTCGAATGAATGTTCCATGTCGCCATACTAATGCGGCTTGCCCGGATACTTCTTCCGGAAGTCCTCCATAAGGGAATACTGCGAACTGCCGCCCGTTGCTATGGTTGATGAACGTTCCTGTCATGCCTTCCATGCCATCCCGAAAGGGAACTATATATGAGGGCAGGGCATCTGGAAAAAGATTTTGTATTTCAGGAGGCCATGTACCTATCAGAACCCTTTCATATTCTGCAAACATTGTTCCTCTTCCATCAGGTCTGAATACAAGCATTGTCTCTTCTCCATTTCCAGGGAAACCATGCCGGGTATAGCCTCTTGTTCTCAGCTCTCTAAGTTGGGCATCATTCAACATATAGCTGCTAACCCCTATTGGTTGTCCCTCTCTATTTCTGAATCCTGATGTAATGGCATTACGATATCCCTGATCAGAGGAATGGTTCCTATGCCAGCTCATAGCTCCCTGGCGGAAGGTTTCTCCATATTGCCCTACCAATTCTCTCGGGGATATGAAATTAGGGGTTTCAGAAGGACTCTCCACTCTCACAATGCCAAAGTGTGCCTGGTTATTGAGAAAATCTCTATCCTGCGGATTATAGGTGTGGATATAATAAGCTCCATTATCCTCAACTACCGTGTACCTCTGTTCGAGATTTCTGACCAGTCCTGGTGGAATCCTGTACCTCCAGGGGCCGCATCTTCTGGTTTCGGCAATATTATACTGTCTGGCCATACTTGCAAAAAGTTGTGTAAACATCCTGGAACTTACATGGGTCTCGTATGCACTGAAATCAAATTGTCCTCCTTGATGTGTGAATGCAGAATACATCCCAGCAGAATCATCAGTATCGATCCTGCCTGCCATAACTGTCTGATAGGTTCCGTCATTCCGTCTGGTTATCATGAATCCTGCATTTTCCAATGCCCTGATATCTTCGGGAGAGGGGTCCACTATCTCTGTTATCATTCCATAAAAATTGTTCATATGTCCATCGATAGCATTTAGTGCGAACGATGCACCATATGCATATCCAAGGGCATGAAATAATATCTCTGGATTTTCCCTCATAATTCGAGTCAGTTCCGGCGAACTCGTAAGTTCGCCAAAGCTGGTTGCATCCCTTGCGCGCAATCTTATATTCCTGCCATTTATTCTGACGGTTCCTTCGAATTCCCGGATATCGCTGGAGATTCCGTAGGCAGAAGTTTCTCCGCTTTCAGTAACATATCTAAGAGGTTGCTGCAGGTATTCTCCGTTCTCATCAGTTAGGTAGGCTCCATTCTCATCAATCTGCCTTCTTGTTGTCCTTACTTCGGCCGCAGGAATCCCTGATAAGCGCAGATTTTCACTTCCAGCCCTATCAGGATTCATATCAACTTTTTTGACAAATTCCCGATGTGTTCCTCTTGCATCAGTAACTTCTACCATATATGCCCCTGTTACTCCCCCACCGATATTCCTCATCCCAATGGATGTGGCATCAGGATACATGTTTCTTATCACGCTTATGAGATTGCCGGTGATCAGCATGCCATAAATATCATGATCACCCTGAGGCACGTCTATCCCCAGAATACTCATTAGATTACTCCTCGATCCCGGAAGCAGATTGCTTTCCATATATATATCTCTCAAAGTACCAGGATCAAGACCGTATGTATTTTCTAGCTCCCGTCCGATATTCCCACTGAGTGCTCGTAATTCTTCAAGCTGGATAGCCCTCTCTGTCAGTGATTCTGCCCGTTGGTTTGCTTCCTGTGCAACTGTTTCTCCATGGCCTTCCCGCCTTAACCTGCCCGCTTCCTCCAGGCTTTCCCCTGCCATCCTGCGAATGTGGCCTATTATTGCATCTTGTTGCGGTTCGTCCATGCTTGAAAACATTCCCATCATTTCCCTTAGTTGAGGGGGTGTGCCCTCAAGACCTCCTGCAAAGGACCTTAGGAGGACGTTATCCCCTTCATGAAGCCTTGAAATTATCCAGTCCCTTGCCTGTTGCCTTGCTCTTCTGCCGATTTGCGATTCTATCTCCGGTTGTTCAGCGTATCTTCGGAAGAATACGATATCCCCAGGGGAAAATTCTGATGATTGTTCCAGGTCTTCATCTGATCTGGACCGATTGAATCCATCCTCAAGTGCACGTCTTCTCGCTTTCACCTCCGCCTGGAATTGTTGTTGGATTTCAGGTGTCGGGGGCACTCTAAGTCTTTCAGGAGCGGAATTTATGAAATTCGGATTCCTGCGGATATTTTCTGCCGCATCCATTGCATCACTGAAACGGCCTTCCCTAATATTCCCTACTATGTTCTGCAATCCATTGGCAAGCTGATGGAAGGGACTTCCCCTGCTCATATGGGGGTCCGATGTCCTTACGCGATCTCCACTTCCCACATTGGTCGCCTGTCTATCAAACACAGTACCGCGGATCCCACCTTCTCCAGTATAATCCACTATAGGGTTAAACCATTGCGAACTGCCTTCTGAGAATTCCACGGATCTTTCTGGGGATCCCGCCATGTTGGCACCGGATTCGGCAGCCTGTGCATACTCTACAAAGATTCCGTCTTCTGTGGCTCCGACGACATATATATACTCTCCATTTTCTGATTCGAAGACCATTCTGATGTGTCTCCCATAAATATCATTTTCAGTTCCCGCTTGCCATGCAGCCACAAGTCTGGAGGGACGATTGCCCGGAACGCTCAGGTCCAGAGTAACAGGATCTTCGGCCATACTTTCTTGAACTCCATCTTCATCTGCCCACATTACATTGGTTCTCTCCTCAGGAATGAAATCGTATAATGCCACCTGTTCATCGCGCCCCTCCTCATCAGGCCTTGTTATATCAACAGGAGGTTCTCCGGATTCAGCTCTTCTTTGGACGGCCCTGTCAAGCATCTGTTGTATCCGCCAGTGCGCGTTTTGATTGAATTGGTCTCTTCCTTTATTATATCTGGCATGTCCCATAATCTGGAGAGTTCCTGCATATCGTCTCCAGCAGTCGTGGGATTCAGACAGGTAGTATAGAGACATATGCCTCCCTCCATCAGGTGCAGGCATATAAACTGCTATTACTGTGTCGCCACGGCCTCCACCGAGATTCATGGGAGGTCCTGCATGAACTCTGTTTCCATCCATGTTAATAGACTCTACAGGCATGAACGCTTCAGGAAATTCCAGTATAAGGTTCCTCATGCTATTTTGATAATGGTCTATGTCTCCTTGCGGCATTTCCATGGAGTCAACATGAATAGGATCAACCGTTGATGCAAATGTTCTTACTTCTGCGGCAGTTTCCAGGGCCTCGCTTTCATTAATGCCACTTTCTATCAATCGTTGGACATACCTCAAGGTGAAATAATCGCTTGTCCCTTCAGGGGGTTCTATACCGTTCAGGTGGTTGTTATATATACTTCTTGTCCTACCCAGTTCGGTGGGTCCATCATTTGTTAACTGTTGGGGGGTAGTTTCCGGGGTCTCTGCTGCTTCCGGCTCAACAGTTTCAGGAGTTCTCACTCGTTCACCCCCTCCCTGTATTGCCACCGGACCCGCAGGAGATCTCCTCGCCACTTCCGCTTCGATGAGTCTTAACTCTGCAATAAGCCTGGCCCGCTGGTTTATGATGTCTGGCAATTCAGGATTATCTTCAGCCAGATCTCTTATCCTTCCATTTATATCTTCTATTTCGTTTCTTATCTCCTGAGCGGTTCTGCCAAGTTCGTTTGCAGGAATATCCGAAATTCTGGATGATGGGTCAACTTCCAATGCAGCGTCCTCAAGCTGTTGCGCGTTTTCAAAGAGCCTCCCTGCTTCGTTAGGCGAGCTCGATCGCATTCTCAAAGCTTCAGCTCTCATGCGCTCTGCTTCTATTCTCATTTGTTCCCTTATTTGACCTATCTCTGCATTTATCTCCCGTATTCTGCCTGATGTCAGCTCCTCTCCAGGGTAAATAATCCGTGCGTGTGTCATTTCCGCATGCCGTTGATTTTTCAATTCTGCTAATCTATTGGTTATCCTGTCCACATACTCTCCGGGCAGTTCTTCCCCTCCTCTTCGGATTCTTGATTCTATTTCGATCTCCCTTAAACTATCAACAGCAGCACCCAATTCCTGTGCCACCATAAGCCGTTCATCGGGTCCAAGGTCGGGCCATGATTCTATCATTATATCAGTCGCTTCCCTCACCAATGGATCCATCCCGGTATGGCGTCCCTCCCCCGTATCCACGCCTATTTGGCTTTCAGAAGAAAGGTTATTGGCAACATTGAATATATCTTGTGCAGTACCTCCAAGGTCGCTTTCTCTTATCCTACCCTCAGGCCTATTCATGAGCATAAGAGCCAGAGCCTCTCCACTTCCCATTCCTCTATTCAAATAGAAGCGTAGAATATTATTGGTTACCTCATCAGGAGTTGCCCCGGCAGCACCTGCTGATCGGTGTATCCCATAGATTTGATCAAGAAGCGCCAATGCCTCTTCTTGTCCATCCGAATCCAATTGTTTAAAATATGTGCTATTCCTCAAATCATCCTGCGCATCATTATATCCACCTCTGATCCTATTCTGATGTCGTTCCACTTCACAGGAGATGCGGTCCAATTCTCTTGCTCCATATGTGCTAACATGCTTTTGATAACTTTCCTCTCCCTCGTTCACAGCGGTTTGGAAAGCGCTATCCTCCCTCATATGATCGATAAGCCTTCTGGTTTCAGAATCAAGTCGCTGATAGGAACGCTGGGCATCATTATCCCCTTCAATCAGTCTTCTTGAGAAATCTGCCAAACCTGAAGAAGTTGTCAGATCCCCTTCTGTTATTGATAAAAGCGTATCGATATGTTCTGCATTAGGATTCACCCTTTCACCACTTTGGGTAGGAGAAACTGCAGGTGGAGTTTCGCCTTCTACATTAACTTGCGGTCTTGCTGGCGGTGTCGCATCCTCTTCCCCAGATTGCGGTCTTGCTGGCGGTGTCGCATCCTCTTCCCCAGATTGCGGTCTTGCTGGCGGTGTCGCACCCCCCTCACTACCACCGGAAGGCTCTTGGACATATGTCCTGAGATAATAGAGAGGTATGGTTTCAGGCCCTCTCCCATAATTCTCATAAAACATTCTGGTTATCTGATTCGCATTTGGTAGCATAGATCTTCCAGTGGAATCTGCCGGAAGGCTCTCCCCACCATAAGCCAGAGGATGACCGACCGTTTCTTCTCCATTCTCTCCGATATCGAGAGGGGCTCCCACATATCTTGGTCCGTTTTTGAAATATTCTTCAAGTACTCTTCGTCCCTCCTCTCTGCGATTAATGGGAATGTCTGCGCTGTTTCCTTCGCTCGTCAATTCACTTCTTAAACCCTCAGGACTAATTGTTGAATTATCTATCGTGAATATATTTTCTCCGTCTTCCCCGGTTACATGCTGTGCTACAGAGGTAATACGAGCTATCATTCCGATAAATTGTTCACATCCAAATGCGAAATCCCCATCAAAAGAAGGCACTTTCGAAGAATCCACAGGGGTATGCGAGAAATCCACTTCACCATCCAGTTGCGGTCTGGCAATAGAGCGTCCTGCGACTAGATCAGTATCAAATGGCTGGAAGGTCAAGACTGTTTCTCCCTCAACCTCAAGCAACACAACTATAGTATTCACAGGTCTTCTGTCAAGAAGCATCGCTCTTCTTGATAATTCTTGGTAGGTGTTCCAGGCCCGCATCACTTCCCTTCTTGCATCCTCAGATCCAAGTCTGTCAAATAACTCTCTTATGGCAGGATTGTTATCATACAAATCAATCCAAGCTTGTGGATTATCTCCCTCAAGGGAAAAAGCTTCGTGTTTAAGCAAAGCAACAGCACTGACTTCGCCATCCCCTACTGAGCCATCGGGAAGTACGACATTTTCGAATTGCCGCCCCACAAGATTATGGACATCCTCACTAATCATAATATGTTGCGATACCGGTTCACCATCCACTGATATGCCCGTATTATAAGTTCCGCCATTAATTTCTGCACAAATCATTCCCTGTGAGCGGGCCAAGTCCACCCCAAGCTGCGCAGGACCCACATCTTCCATTTTTACAAATATGGATCTTCTCCCTTCAGGACTACTAACATCAAATCTGTAGACTCCCTGGGCTCCATCCAGTCTTACGATGGATGTAATTCGTTCCCCCTCTCTCAATCTTCCTGAAAGATCACTTCTGGTGATAAGATCAAAAATCTCACGCATTCTCCTATCTCTATATTCCCCCTCGTTAATGCTATTAACATCGATTCCCATCTCCTGCAGAACCCTCAACCGTCCTTCAGTTCCCCCTTCGCCATAAGCATTGAGAAGGGACTCTTGTTCCCCTTCCTCTACGCAGGCTCTTATTGCTTCCCTCTCATTTTCTCTGAAATTTCTTTGTAACCCTCTCACTCTTTCGGCTTCCTCTTCTGGCAACTGTCGGATCTGTTCCTCGCTCATAGCCAACTCTGAGTTTGTTCTTTGCAATTCCCTGAATCTTCTCCTTTCCACCTGAATATAATCCCATCTTTCGATTATGTGTTCAATATTTTCAGGAGTAAGCTCTCCCGAATCCATGAGACGGATAATCTCAGCTAAGGATATATCTCTGTAGGTTCCACTGGAGATGCGGTCCTTCCACATCTCTACTGTCAGCCTCCCCATATCTCCTGATTCCGAGAGTGCTTCTACACCCTCTTGTCTCATACCTTCCGGAAGCATCCCTAGCCGGGTGAGCATGGTTCTTAAACCTTCACTGCTGCTTGCCACTCTGACAGGCATACTCCCCAATGCTTCTGTTGGATCTTCCCCCCTCATAATCCCTTCAAATATGATCATTCTCTCTTCGGGCGTCGCCATGATATACTCTGGTTGTTGCCTTATTGTGCTAATTGTATCGAGTATCCTCTCTTCGTTTAGCACCTCCCTGTCTTGTTCGGGCATTCTATTTATGACATCCTCAGGTCTCTCGCCATTGGCTATTTCACGGTATGCTCTTCGAATTAGACCCTGCCGAATGTCATCTGGTGCCGGTTGCTCGGCCTGTTGCCCAGCCGCCGCAGCCCTCCTAAGAGGCTCCAAGGGAGATGGCGGCGGTCTGTATCTGGATTCTTCCACTGATTCCGTTGGGCGTCTTGACATCCTCCTCATTGCTTGCTCATCACTCATTTGAGGTCCTTCCATCCCATTTCTCAGCCTAATATACCTTCTTTCACGGGGGGAGAGATTGGCCAGCAAAGCATCACTTTCAGATGGATGTTCTTCTGCAAACCTGGAATATGCATCATAGACTTGGGCGAGTTCGTTTCTTCTATCAGAAAGTGGCCTGGAGAGAACACCATATTCATCCAAAACATCTTCATGATTGAGGCCTTGTTCTCTAAGTATGAAATATGGTGCACTATTCACCCTTTCTCTTTCCAGTGATGATATTGCATCAGCATGGGAGGCGCCCTCCCCTCTGAGAACTACATACCTCCTGCCAAGTGGATCAAGATTCTGTAAAAGGATAGCTCCTCCAGAACGGCTCCTTTCGTCCACCTGTTGATATAGCTCGTAGGCTCTCACAAGGTCCTCGGCCCTATTGGGAACAGGTTCAGTGAAGCTTTCGCGCGATACATCACCGTTTTCAAATTGCGCATACAATGCAGGCATACCTTCTCCGGAACGGATAAACTCGGGGAATGTGGGCATCGGTCTTCCCGCTTCATGCTCTCTTCTGCAAACCCTTGCAAACCCCTCAAGCATTGAAGCCTCTGTCTGGGGACTGAATTCTATCCCGCTAGCTTCAATATAGTTGAGATAGCTACTCTGCTGATCTGTAAGCCTTATCCCTTCATGGACTCTTCCTCTTCCTCTGGATGCCCCTGGCAGATTCCTGAAATGATTATTCGCTTCCATTCCGGCTATAGCTGATGTATGCACACTTCTTGGATCAAATGGAACTCCTCCTAGAAAAAAATCAAACAATTGCCGTGAGTGGCTGCGGTATCCCTGCCCACCGCGCACACCCGCCCTTGCGCCTCCCCTCATCCCTCCGACCTGCTGTGCAGTCTGTCCGACCATAACAAGGATCGAAGTTAGTGCGGTTAGCACATGCATATCGCCGGTTCTTACCGCTTCTATCATTTCGGGCGCATCAATGATTGTCTGTCCCACATCCCCGAACTGTTGTATTATTGATGAAATGTGGAGGGCCTGCTGCGTCCTGTTCATCTGGTTCCATTGCGGGCTTAAAATATTATTTGCAATTCTCTGTCTGAGAGTGGCGCTTCTTGTAAGAGGAGATACTGCACTTGGTGCTGCCCGCGTGGCGGCTCCCACGCCTGCCCATGCAGGTGCGGCCACAATAGCGCCCATTCCTGTCGCGAGCTGCAGGCCCAGCATCGCAGTCTGCAAACCCATGCTTGCGGTCCACTCTCCTCTTGCCCTGTACTGTTGTGCTATCGATTCTTGTGATAAAAATCCGTCATAAGCAAGACTGTGAATCCCCAGACAAAGCGCACCAATGGGGCCTGTTAAACCTACAAGGGCCATGGAACCCAACGCCCGTCCAACTATTGCCGAGGTCTCTCCAATAGCCCTTAATCTACGAAGATCAGCCAGTGCTTCGTCGATATCGCTTCTTCTCGATCCCGCCTGTAGATATCGGCCTACTGCTTCCATATTTTCATTTGTGGTGGGTTCTTCTGTCAAAGGTTCAACTACTTCACCCCTTTCATCAATAAGGTCGGTGGTGGAGGTGAAATATTGATCAGGCGCTTCAAAATTAAACCAGTCCTCATTCAATGCTCTCACTAGAAAGATGGGAGGTAAAAATTGTAATACATCCGTTATAGTATCTTCTCTCCATAATGGGTCAAGCCAGGACCGTTCTCTCATTAGATTATCTCTAAATTCTCCTACAAGAGCGTTGATTCTGCGGTCCATTTCTCTTAGCCTATTAACCCCTCCCTGGCTTATTTCCAGAGGAGATACTACCAGTCTGCCCTGTTCATCAGTATCCGTTCTGAATCCCATCATTGCAAGAGTCCTTTCGGTCTCTAGTTCTCCCAATTCTGAAAGCCGCCCATCCACATCTATTTCACCAGATACCGAATCGGCATATTGACTGATTTCCAGATATCTTTCCCTGTTGAGTTCCTGAAGTTCCTCTGCCAAATTAAGTTTTACTGTCCATCCTCTGTATGTCTGCCCTACTGTAGATACATGGAGACGCCCGCCAAATCTTGAGCGATAATCCCTAGGAGTACTCGAATCAAAATCAAATCTTGCAACTTCTACATCTTCACCATTCTCAATAGCTTCAGATATATCATCTACTGACAGGAGTGCTCTCACGAGTTCGAATGCTCTTGCAGCATAATATCTGTTTGCCTCTTCTATATGTCTTCCATGAAGAAATTCACGAGCCTCTTCGGAACCTTCAAGCTCTGCTCTATCCGCGCTGGTCAGTTCATCATAGGCGATGATTAGAAGCTCCCTCACCCCATTCCTAAGGATATGTCTTTCGTTTCCAATCTCTCTTGTAATATGCACTCCTGACAAAGCCCTGAGATAATTCACCTCGGAAGCAGAGAATGTGGTGGTTTCAGGTTCTTCTTCCACCTGCTCTCTTATCCTGTCTGTGATGTTTGAGAACAATTCAGAGTCATTGACCAGTCCATGAAACATCTGTCTTGCAAGCTGTGCTCCTCTTGCAGGGTCGGACGCATTGATCTCGTCCATCGACTCAAGAAGTTCGCGATATGTCATGTCAGTTCCGGAAACTAGTTGGTTTCGTTCTTCTGTATTCATATACACTTCCACGATTTCAAACATAGTTTCAGGATCGGATTCAAATATTTCCCCACCGGATAATATATCTCCTAATGCCCGAGTGGTCCTGTCTGCTTGCTCCCGTATCTGCTCAGAGGTTTCCCTGCAGTTATCCTTATATTCATCAAGGATTACTCCGAAGACCTCGTTGCGGTCTTCTCTTTGTTGTCTGGAGGTTGGGGTTTCACCCACTCCAGGTCCTCTTTCAGTGAATCTATCCTCAAGATGATACCCATGGCGTTCATTTTCCCACGCTTGTCTCCTTTGCCCCAGCCTTTGATTCGACATGCGCTGAGCAACAGCGGCTCTTCCCGCATCATCTCTCACAGAAGCAAGTTCATCCCATGCTTCATCAGAACGCCCTGCTCTTGCGTATTCCATGGCGTTGGTTAACCGTCCATCAAACCACTCAGGATCAAAGTAAACAGTTCCTTGCCCCACCTCAGATAACCTTCTTGTGGGAGCGCCCGGAAAACCCACCTCAGCATTCAATACAGCCTCCCTGAGTCGCAGCATCTCATCGTATTCTTCACTTCCAGGTTCTATTTCTTCTGAAGAAAGGGACAGGTATCGTGCGATCAGGGGTTGGCTTTCTTCTTCGCTTAGTGGAAGATAGCCGATCAGCGTCCCTATTTCATCCCTTACTCTGCTTATGCGCTCTTCAGGCCCTTCCCCCACTCTCCCCCCTCGCAAATATTCCGGAGATTGGCTTCTTCCTAATGACAATGATGACCAGTCAATGCCTGCTGATTCTTCAGCAGGTCTTCCCACACTATTCCTTAATCCACTATGTAATAATCTATGCGTTATACTTACGCCCACTCTTTGACGTGAAGCCTGCATCAAGGCATTGATTTCTCTTGCTCTTTCAATCGCTCTGTTAAATTTTTCGGACAGCCACAATCTACGAGTATCTTGATAATCCTCTTCGAAAGCTCTTCCATCATATATTGCTCCTCTTTCAAATCCTCTGACACTCGGATATTCGACATCAGACGGGACGGGGTGGCCTTCTTCGTCTTGCCATTCCATTATGTTGATATCAGTCATCTCTGTCAGAGCTCTAAGCAGCTGCTGGAGCTCTTCAACATCCTCACCAGCATTTTGCAGTCTGTTTGTATAACGTTCTCTTATCCTCGGTGAAAGTTGAGCAATCATCCTACTTATCATCCTAGTCATATTGCCTATATTCAGATCATGTATGTTTCTCCTTGCATTCCTGAGTCCTCTATTGCGGATTCTTTCTGTCGTTTCCCGTTCGTTCAATATCGTCAAGCCTGTCCTGAGCAAAACAGTGGCCTTAGATTTCAACTGTCGTCTTCTCCCTCCCACGATTCCTACGTATTCCCCCTCAGAATCCTGTATCTCGTTACCTAAAGCATCGACATCACGGTTCCTTGCCAATCCCATTGCCATGCGTGTTGCAGTAAATAGTTCGAATCGCCCTCTGTGTCTATTGGAAACAGTAAGTGCTACACTGCGATCAAAACCTTTAATTCCGGACAGGATTTGCTCAGCATTGCTAAAATGCGCATCCGCATTGTTCATCTCTCTTGATGCATGTACCTGAAGGAGATCACGGTACAATTCTCTTTGTTGTGATTCACCCTCACTAGTTTCTAGCCTCCTTTGTTCGAAAGAGTTCCTTAGTCCTGATTGCGGTGGGAGTCCTCTCATTAGTTCGCTTATTCTTCTTTCCGTTGTTCTATCTGCATATGATGTAGCAAGCATCTCATCAAAGAGCTGATGTGCCCGCTCTCTAGCTTGTGTGCCATTTTCAAAGGCCTCTCTGGCAGTGGCGATAGCATCCCCTGCAAGATCATTTATTTGCCTTACCATCAAAGCCTGGAATTCGAAATATTCTGCGAGCTCTTCTTCACCCCTTGATCCATAATAGGCGGCGAGCTGCTCAAGCCTTGCGGCTTCCTCTTGATACCCCATGGTATTTATTTCGGCAGCGGATTCGCACCTGTTATGGAATGCCGCGGCATCCCGAATTCTTTGATGTCCTCTGGCCTCGGATGCGATTTCCTGGATGCGCCTCAGTGCTTCCTCCTCGTTTCCGCTGGCATAAGAGTCAAGAAAGGATCCTCCATTCATCTCAGTGATGAGGGCAGAGGCAAGAGGTGCATTCGTTTCTACCTGCTCTGCCACTTCAGGATCTGTAATCCTCCCTCCTCCAAGTTCTCTCCTGCTATAATCTCCGAGCTGGGCTTCTACATACTCCATCGCATCATTCCGCTCTTCTCTCTGTTCTTCAGTTAAGTTTGTTTCATCCATGGCTGCCCAGGAAGCGTAAGCTATGGCCGCTTCCATTACTGCTTCGGTCCTCTCCCTGCTTCGCCCAGAGGCTGAAGAAAGAGCAAGATCAAAATATGCCCGGGTATTTCTAAGTTCCCTGTCACTTCCCATAGCAGTCTCATGCTCTGCTCTCAATTGTTGAATGTTTATTATCGATGAAACAGTCTGCCTGTCAAGCTCTCCATTATTGAATCCCCTGCATACCTCTATGATAACTTCTCTTTCTCTTGCTTCAGTAGTGGAGGAGTGTGCAAGATCATAATATGCTCTTGCTCCACTGAGATAGATATCCGCACTCTCAGGATTGCCTTCGAACATCGCATCAATGGACAGTTCATATATTTCAGACATATGCCTTCTGAACTCCCTTTGCCTTGTCCTGCCAAGGTCCCTTATAAATGCCGCTCCCGTCCTTAGCATTTGATCCAGCATTTCCAATTTTTGAGATATCCATTCCTCCTCTGCTTCCTCCTCGCTTCCATCTGCCAATTCTCCTCTTGCGATTTGACCTTGGATCTCTCTAATTTCCGAGACAAGGCTTTGCATAGCCTCCAGGCCGCCAGAACTGCGGAGCAGATATCCATTATCTCTATTCAGGAACATGTCCACTTGCTCCTGCACTGATAGATATCTTTGTGCATCTTCAAGGGAGCCATCATCCAATCTATCGGAGAGTGCTTGTATATCAGCCCTCTGTCCCACATCAGCATTGATATACATTCTGGCAAGCTCGGTTTGCATCCTGGCTGTCTCAACCCCCTCTTCATCAAGTGACTCCAGTCCGCGACGGTATATCTCTATGGCCCCTTCACGTATTTCAGGAGATAGTGATCTTGTGTCTCCAAGATTAGCACCCATACTCTCGGAAATATTCAGAACTTCTCTTGCTCTTCTCAGGTCTTCAGGGTTTCCAGCTTCTGATGCTCTCGAAGCGTAGTCCAAGAACCGGGTCCGGATATCACTGTCAAATCCTTCAGTGATTCTATTTATCCTTTCAGAATATCTGCTTCCTAAAAAAGAGAGTAAAGTCTCTTGACTTCCTCCAATCCTTTCATTACCGGCATCATCACGATGCAATCTTCCCAGTTCTGCGGCATTGGATGCGAGATTTGTCCTATAGGACGCATTGCGTCTTTCTTGATTACGTATTATCTCATCAGAACAGATTAGGATGAGTTCATAGTTTTCCATGCTTCCGCCTGATTCAAGGATATCGAGAGCAGCAGCATATGTCCGTTGCATCTGTCCTCTCACCTGGGCTGACCTTATTCCCTCTAAGTCTTCAATCATCCCATTGATATCTGCACTCCTTCTTGCGATATTTCGGATCTCTTGCGGATCCACCGATCCAGGTTCATCATTCCACCTGTCTAAAATATCGCTGATATCACTTATCGTCCTCTCGAGATGCCTTCTCATGGAGCCGCGTGTGCTCCTAAGCTGACCCGCAAGAATCCATCTTTGGTATCCCAGAGAAGCTTGGACTTCGTTTCTTCTGTTTTCGCTTTCGGTATCCACCGACGTGGAAAATGAGTCAAACATCTCTCGTGCTCTTTGTATATTAAAATTTTCATCGGCATTTGAGGCGCCCTCCATGAAAGTTACAAAGCCTTCTGTATGAGATATGATGCTTCTGTTTCTAAGAAAGCAATCGGCACAATCCAGGATGAGTTCCCCTATCTCATTTTGTTCAGTCCCAAGGAATTGCATGCTCGCAGCAGTACTCACCAACATCTCATCAGGTGCGCCTGCTACTGAAAGGTCCCGTATCCTTCTTATGACCTCGGGAAGCCTTCTTATTTGCGCATCCACTTGTTCAAGTATCCTTTCAGCTCTTCCTCTCTCCCTGCTTGTTTGAGCATCTCTGACCTGATCTGCCATTCTTTGTATATATTCGCCAACGAGTGGCGCACTGGTGAAAGACTCAAGAGCGTCCAGGAGTGCTTCCGGTCTCCTCCTTCTTCCTGTCGCGGAATCGATTTCAGAGCCAACTTCCGCAGCTTCCATTGCCGCGTCCTCTGCTTCAGTCAGGGCTATTTCCAGGTCAGCCCTTTCCTGATCTTCAGAATCTTCTCTTTCGGGAACTGTTTCGGCCAATTCTTTGAGAAATTCCTCTGCCTCAGAAATTCCCTGATCTTCAGAAGCCGCTTCCGGTTCTCCGCCTCTTCTCCCTTCACGGAAGGCCATATCATCTACTCCTATAACTCCTGCAGATATCACTGAATTCCTTTATCCTACTAAGCCTTTGCTTATAATCTGCTTCTTGAGCTATATCAGTAAGCATTTTCTTCTCCCAATTACAGAGGGCTTCATGGAAGTCTCTTAATCTTTCCACCCTTATTCTCAAGTCTGTAGGCTTGCGTTCGGAACCCTCCCATACTGCTATCGCATTTTCGATCGCTGATATCGCTTTGTTGCTCTTATTTATGGCTTTCTTTTGTAATTCACCGAGTTTTGGAGGTTTCACTGTTTTTTTCCCAGTGTTTTTTGAAGAGCTTTTTTTTGCCATAACTATTAGATGGCACTGAACTTTATAATATTATCCAGATTCGTAACACTTCAAATTTTTTCTACGCCGTTGATTTTCTCTTCTACGACGTTCC
>CAYVTJ010000014.1:0-14982 GCA_964454475.1 Microcaldota archaeon
GCCAAACTGTCAAATAGTTTTGAGGCAAAGAATCAGCGTGAGCAGGGTTGAAACTAGCGAGAATAGGTTAAAAGAGCAGTAAGCACTGCCAAATAGGGATATTGAAATACTTTTTCTATAATGAAAAAATAATGACGAAGGCACACCTTGCCCCGATATACGATTATACCGATCTGCCATTTAGGATTATGTGCCAGAGGCATGGAGCAGATTCTTGTTGTTATCCAATGGTAAACAGCGATGCTATTTCAAGGAACCCTGAAAAAATCCACGAGATCGACAGTCATCCGGATGAGGCAAATGCGGGGATCCAGATTGTAGGTGGGGATTCGGAGATGGTCGGACACACAGCAAAGCTAATTACTGATGAATTCTACTGGATAGATTACATCAATCTTAATGCAGGGTGCCCTTCTCCAAGAACCATGCGATGCGGAGGAGGAAGCGAACTCCTTAAAAAGCCTAATCTGATACGGAAAATTCTTTCCAAGATGACAAGAAACCCAAAAAGAGTTTCGGTCAAGATCAGGCTTCTTCCAAAAATCGAGAATACGCTAAGTCTTTGTCGCATGATTGCAGATGAGGGGGCCGATTTTCTCGTAGTCCACGGAAGAACAACGGCACAAGGGTATTCGGCTAATGCGGATTTTGATTCGATTCGAACGATACATGAAGAACTCAATATCCCGGTCATTGGAAATGGCGATATAAAAACAATTGGAGAAGGATACGAACTGGTTAATCAAGGGGTTTGCGATTCGTTCATGATAGGTCGGGCGGCTATGGCCAACCCCGCCGTTTTCGAAGATGGCCGCCAGGTACCCTCTAATCTTTTGAAAGAATATGTTAGTATATGGAAGGAGTATAACCTGCCCATTAACTATCATCTTCTGAAGATGAAAGCCATACGCTTTTCTTCAGGAATGGTGAACGCTTCGGCTATCAGGAAAAGAATAACCTTCGCGGATACAGTAGATGGAATCATCAATGCTTTGGATGTTGGAACTGTTTAGTCCTGGTGAATGCTCCTAATAATATCTACAACCTCCTCTCTCTTAGGGATCCTTCCCTGGAAAACAACTACATCATCGATAAATATCGCAGGAAGATCTGCCCTGCAGGCTTCCGGACTTCTTAGCCCAGTACTGAATCCCACGCTTGCTACTATTCCAAATTCATCCAAAGCAATGGAGACAACTTCCCCCATTTTTTTGGTATCTGACCAGTCTCTGACAGCTATAACGATGTCCATATGATCACAGCCTGATGGCAAACGTAGTGCGATATGCCTTTTTCCCGTTTTCTTTTACCCCTGCCAATGTGGTCGTGATTTTCGCATCCAATCCGAGCTCGCTGACAAGGTTAAGTACTACTTTCGAATCACCCACATAGAGGTCCCACCCGTTTTTTTGTTCTTTTTCCCTGCTGATAAATGTTTTCCTAGAAAGTTTCTTCTCGAATAATCTCTTGTATCTTTCCACGGCTGAAGTTTTTCCCCTCAATTGGACCAATGCTTCGAAATAACCTCCGCTTAGCCTGGAGCAGTTTTGGCAGGTTGCCAGAATCATTTCAAAAGGGATATGTTTGGAGACAGTAAGCTCTGCATCATCCTTTCTTATCTTGAATACTGCTTCCTTCTCTTTAAGATCATAGGTGCCTTCTTCAAATTCGCCCTTGCATTTGCTAATGACATGTAATGCTATCCTACTCTCATTAAATGGGATCCACTCCCCTTTTAAGAACATCCTGTCGCATATCTTACAAAATTTTAGTTCCATCTTTTTAGGACATTTAATATTGACAGGGTAACAATCATTACAGAATGATTCAATAAATTCCACTTCCTGGCTGTTTCGGCCGCATTTTGGACATATTAGCATGATTTATAATAGTTCAACAATGATATAAAAATCAATGAGTTCGGATAATATCAACAGGGCCGTGAGTTTGACAAGTTATTTTTTCACACTTCCTTCTTCCTCAATCATATTCTTGGGAATAATTCTTACGGGTTTGCTCTTCGGTTTTTTCTTCGATTTTGGGAAGTATGATGGGACACAATATGCGATTCAATCATTGATTGATGGATTCACTCTTCTCATCGCACCTGCTATGCTTTCTACCTTAGTGATTAAGCTTCTCATCAGGAATATGCCGTTACGAAGGATTTTGGCAACTGCTTTGGGCGGGGAAATAGTTTATGGTCTGGCGTATTCCATTAGTCTTTTGATATCAGGAGTAGACATTTTCATCGCAGAATTGGTCTTGTTGGTTGGTGCTGCAATAGTCTTCGTTTTTTGGTATGTAATAGCCAGACTTGTTTTTCTGCTTAAATACAAATCCATATTATTTGCTATTATACAACTGCTCTTTTATCTGATTTTCTTGTTTAGCAATAGGTTATTGATTTTTATAGGTGAACCTGTCTTCGATCTTGCTGCGAAGTTGTATGTATCGTCGTTCGTACTTTTGGGAGCACTGATACTTTTTTTCCAGATAATCAATGCCCCTATGAAAAAGAGTTTCGGCTTCAGCAGTACTGATGCAGCCACATATTTCATCAATCAGTGGTTGTATAACAACAAGGAACTTGAGAATGCTTTCGAGACCGTTGGTCAACGCGTGAAGACGATGGTTTCTGTAATGGGATTCAGGAGAAGCGATGGCGATTTCTTTTTTGTAACGCCTTATGTGCATTTTGGACCATTTGGCAATCTTGGCGGAAGCGAATTCTCATATCTTATTGCAAAAGAGATCGAAAAAAGGCATGATGCTAAAGCATTTGTATTCCATGGTACAGTTACTCACGATCTTAACCCTGTTGCCTCATCTGAAATCAAAAAGATAATGGATTCGATCGATCGTATTATCAAAAATTCGGAGTATGCAAGTGCGGATATCTCTTTTTCCAAAGGTGTTGAAAACGAGTGCATGGCCGAGAGCATTATTATCGACAATAGTGCACTTGTTGGGGTGAGCAGGGCCCCTCTTGTGACAGAAGATATTAATTTTGGTCTAGGCCTTTCCATGATGTATAAAGCGGAAAATTATGTGGAAAACGCGATGATTGTAGATCAACATAATGCTGAGACTGGAGAGGTCACGAGTTTTGAACCAGGAGAGCCTGTAGGGTATCATTACATTAAAGCAGTATCAAACTCACTTCGTACCACGCCTCAGAAGAGAAAGCTGAGATTGGGCATCTCCCAGGGATCTTCCGATTCCAAAGTGCTCGGAAAGGCTCAAATCAAATGCGCTGTTTTTGATACCAATCCTGGATATGTGATGGTGCTTTTGGATTGCAATGGCATCACGCCCGAGTTCAGAAACAGGATTATTAATGAAGTCAAGAAAATCGATGGTGATAATTGGGCAGTCGGAGTATTCACTACTGATACCCATCAGACAAATATGGTCAAAGGGGTATTAAATCCTTTGAAGGAAGAGGAAAATATTATTGTTGATATTATCAAATGTGTGAATCTGGCAAAAGATGATATTAAGGAAGCGGATTTTTTCTTTGGGAAGGAATGGTTTGACATCAATGTGCTTGGTGCAAAGCAATCAATAGAATTGGTTTCAACAGTTAATTCAATAGTCGCAGTAGCAAAGATTACCGCTCCGTTGATTCTAATTGGGGCGCTCTTGACACTATTTGCAATCTTGACCAAACTTTGGTGATTCAAAATTCGGTGGCAACGATATGAGGGATGCCAAGACCAAATCGAAGGTTTTTTTCTTAAGTTCAAATAAAAAAGAGTCAATATGTGGAACTGCCTCTCTTTTTCCACCTATTCAGGAGCTCCAGGCATTCCTCTCTCATAAAGTCCTTTGTAATATTCACTTTTGAGTTGCCTTCCTCTTTCATCCTGTCATTGCTGATTGATAGTTCTGAGAAGCCGAGTTTTTTGACATCATCAATGTTCGTTCCATAGACGATATCGGATATCCTGGCCCAGTGAATAGCTGAGAAACACATGGGACAGGGTTCAGTAGTCGAATAGATTGTACAATCGCTCAGATCAAAATTATCGAGCGTTCTGCTAGCTTCCCTAATGGCATTTATTTCCGCATGACAAGTCGCATCCTGCTTCTCAAGAACAGTATTGTGGGCAACTGCAATCACTTCGTTATTTTTCACGATACATGCACCAAAGGGAGAGTTGTCCTTCTCCAAGCCCTCCTCTGCTTTTTTTATCGCATTTTCCATGAATCTCCTGTCAGACATATTAGCCTCTGAAATGTTGAAATTTTTAAATGCGATGTTATAGGGGTTCTATATTCATCCTCCAATCATCATCCTGAGTACATCTCTTATGCCTGGGGCGAATCCGACTATCATGATCACTAGTGCTATGAAATTCTTCTCTTGGGAATCCATTTTTTCTTCGCTGAGAAGATATGCGGCCGTGAAGGCTATCCCAATCTTGATAAGATAGAATGTGAAGAATGTATCAAACAACTCACCAATGCCAGCTGAGAAAACATGTTGTTCACTATATTGGATACCTGTTAAGGGTGAGAAGAAATCCAGTATGAAAAATGTGGCGGCGCCATCAAGGGCATGACCTGCAACTATTCCGCTTAAGACGTGATCCTTAACATATATTAGGGCAATATATGCAGGAATCGCGGTGAGTGCGATGATTGGCAGTGCATATGCTGCATAATTCATGAATGGAATAAGAAGCAGCAGATGGGGGAGGAATAGTGCGAGTCCGACATGGCCTAGCAGATCCATCCTTCTTAGCCATCCCAAGACGAACATGCTTAGGAACAAGAGGAAAGCGGTAAGGAGATATATGCCTGGAGTAACCGTTAGATATCCGTAATCATAGATGCCGCTGTCCAATATGAATTGATGTATTGGGGTAACTCCCTTAAACACTCCAGTATCTATCGAATCCGTCACAACTCTGAGGGTGGATCCAAATAGGACGAAACAGGCGACACTGGTGATGAATTTTCTGTCGAATTCAACCGAATTCTTTAGCATTCGGAAGATGACATATACTGCAATTATGGCAATGAATGCATATGTGAGCGTATTGACAATATTATATCCGCTATGATCCCAAATAGGAGCAATAAAGTAATCGTATAAAAAGTTTTCCATCGCAACCAACTGCATGAGTAAAAAGCCAAAAACGCTTATAAAGTCTAGTGTTCGGGATTCGATTCGAAAACTGGTTTCTGAGGCAGAAGAAGTATTCCAGAAGGGAAATGAGGAAAGATCCAAGAGATATGTCGGGATGGCGATGGAACTTGTAAAGAAGCATAGAATACGTCTTCCTGACAACCTACGCAATAGCTTCTGCAGAAAATGCCACATAATATGGGTGCCTGGAAAGACAGTGAGGATAACTTATGATTCCAAGAATGATTGCCTCCGGGCGAAATGCAGGTGCAGCTATTCAAAACGAATCTAGTTCTTACACGATGTACTGTTTAAAAGATTACTCATCAAAATAGGACCATGGAACTTGATGAGCCATTAAAAGTCGAGATGGGGAACGTCGAATCTGAAATGCGTCGGATTTTAGACAATGGGAGGGAAGACGTATATGGAATGCTGTTTCCTTTCATAAAGAGAGGGGGAAAGAGAATAAGGCCAGTTCTTTCCCTACTCACTTGCCGAGCCTTTGGAGGAGATTTTTCGATCGCAACGAGACCAGCCGCTGTAATTGAATTATTTCATAATTTTACCCTTATTCACGATGATGTTGCTGATGATTCAAGGTTCAGAAGGGGAGAGCCGACATTGCATATCTCTCATGGCATCCCCATTGCTCTAAACTCAGGAGATGCTCTTTATACCTTGGTTTGGAAATCATTGATCGAGTTAAATATCGACTTTTCAAAGTTAAGGAAACTTCAAAGCATGTATGTTAATACATTCAAATTGGTTGTAGAAGGGCAGGGTATGGAATTAAGCTGGTATCATAAGGAAAGGTTCGATATCTCAGAATCGGAATATTTCGATATGATTGGTCGAAAGACAGCAGCACTTATCGCGCTCTCATGCAAAGCAGGTTGTTTCTTGGCAGATACAAGCGAAGAAGATCAAAAGATGCTGTGGGATTTCGGTTATAAAATCGGTACTGCTTTTCAGATACATGATGACGTACTCAACATAACCGGGGATTTTGGAATGTATCAGAAAGAGATAGGCGGGGATATATCCGAGGGAAAGCGTTCCCTTATAATCGTCCATTTTCTCAGGAATGCTTCGGAACCTGAGAAGGAAAAGATGATAAAGGTTCTTAATTCCCATAACAACACACAAGAAGAGATCGATTCAGCCATCAAAATGCTTAAAAAGAAAGGTTCGACAGATTATGCGAGCAAAGTGGCTCAAGACTTGGTCTCCGAAGCGAAATCCATCATCGAGAAATTTCCCGGATCAAGAGAGACAGACTATCTTCGCTATCTTTCGGATTATGTAATATCAAGGAAGAAATGACAACTCCTGTTTGGATTCTGGCTGGGCAAATTATTTAAAGTCTCCACCGCAATACCTTGACATATGTCATCCCCCAAAACAGTGCTATTGATTCTTATATTGATGTTTAGCATCAGCTTCTCTGTAGCAGATGTCGAAGAATATCTATATGGTAACGAAACCATCGATTCTGTGGATAATGAATCATTCACATATCTGAGTGATAGCTATGAGATATTCTCTTTGAATGGCGAAGAGATACTCCTTCTCAAGAATGGAGAGGTGGTCGAAAACGATTCAGTAATTGAGAATGTAGTATACAATTATTTTTTGGATGAGTATTATCCATCACAAGAGGATGCCGCAGAAATACGTAGATTATTGGATAAATATAATGAGAGCAGGAATAACGGCCATAAATTTCCAGGCAATGAAGAGGAAACCTGCTTGGGCCAGATATTTATTAATGGAAGAGTAGAGACTTCCGGAACACCAATAAGGTGTAGATATGAGGAAGATGATGAATTATGCCGTAAAGCAGCCATGCTCATGTACCAGTATCTTTCTTCTGTCAGTGGGGCCCCACCTACTGCATCTTATTTGGATTTGTATGAACCCATAAAGGAATTTGGATTTGCCAGTCATGAAGCAGATGTGGTCCTTGAGACCATTGATGAGAAGTTTGACGAAGCCGAAGAGGATAGGGGAAAAATGTATGATGCATTGGAGTATGCCCATAACTCGATACCCACTCTTGAGAATCATGTAGAAGTCATTGAGAACAGCATGTTTGGTTGGACAGAAGAAGGAACTGGGGATGAAGATCATTGGTGTCTTTGTCCTGATATGGATCTCGACGAATCAGTGCTGGAAGAGATAGAGGAAAAGACTGAAAATCTAATGGCAGACATGGGCCCACTGGGGGATTTTGAAACCGTGGCGGAAAATCTAAAATCCAATACACGTGATCGAGTTGCATTCGCTGAAGAAGAGAGAACTGCGAGAAAATTTAAACAACAATTCGAAGATATACAATCAGAGGGGCAGAAAGCGATATCTCTTGGGGAAGATGCCACCTCCCATATAAGACACTATCTTCTTTCATCCAAACTTGACACCCTGAATTCCTTAGACGAAAGCATACCTTCTGATATCGAATCAAGAGAATTTGAGGGTTTGGAAGATGATATTCAGTCGTATGAAGAATTGTCTAGCGAAGTTGAAAATCTTTCGCTTAAACTATTGTCACAATATAATGAGACATTTGAGAGAAAAGCCGAGGCAGATGCACTATTGCTTGTCCTGCAAAGTAGGCAGCTGGATCCATACTCTAAAAAGGATCTTGAGATGCTTAACAATGAATCCGAGGATTTGGATGCTATTTTCGGGGAGGGGATGACATTTGAACAGGCAGAGGATCTTTCCGCTTCTTATTCCAATCTAACAAGCGAGGGCACTCTGATCCTAGAAAATAGGGGTGAGAGCCCTATCTACAATGCCTTCCTTCTATTCAGAGGATTTGCAACCAAAGTCAATACCGGTATAGCCGATTTTGCAGTAACCTCTGAAGTGGCAGAGCCTAAAGATGTTAAAGAGAATCGTCTGCTGGCAGTGGGGGGATTCTCTTTTCTGGTTCTCATTTCCTTCGGTTCGGTGGCTTTCATATTGTTCCTTTCAATACTTGTTTTCAGGAAGTTTTATTTATCCAGAATGCGATTTGTTGTAATGGCTGCTTTTTTTGGATGTTTTAGTTTAATATTAGTATTTTCAGGGTTATTATTTATGTATCTCAATGAAACATCTGCCGATGCGACCATTGATGAATATCTGGCGGATTTCGAATCAAGAAACAGTACGGCAATTATTGTTGATACAAGGGATTCGTTTTATAGCCAATCCATGTCCAGTTGTGCAGATGATCTAGCATCTACCTTTCAAGCCAAAAATAAATCTGTTGTCATTTATACTCTTAGTGGAAATAATTGTGAAAAGGTAGAGTTGGGTGGAAACAAGAGAACAATTGATATTCAGACATGTTTGGATGAGTCTGAAAATATGCAATCCGTGTTCTTATTGAATTATTCTAGCGAAGTGGAAGAGCCCAAGTTTTCAACCATATATATGAACAAGGCTGATATAAGGGCCAATTCCGGATACTATAATTCATGTCCGCTTACTGCCATGTTTAGATGAGATGATTTCATGAAAGCAAGAATGGAAACTGTAAAGATCCTAGTAACTTTGGTGTTGTTGATTGCCGCCATATCATTGGCTTATTTTTACTTATTCCCTCCAGAACCAGAGTTCAAACCTGGTTCAGAGGTCAACTATCAAACGTTTACCCACATTCTGGAGGAATCGGATACTGTGAACATAATGATGGATATAAGAACAATAGACAATCCGGATGTAAGATGGGCTGTCCTCCAATGCGGTGTCGACTTTGCCGGAAGCCCTGGTTTGTTGGACAAAAAAGTACATGTGCTTTCTTTGGACGAGGAAGGTTGTGTGGCTGAAGATGGTAGACATGATCGCAGTTATTGTTTCGATCAGATGAGAAAAGACCTTACCATTTACATACAGTCAGGGAATGAAACCACTTTCCATTCCAATGCTATGATCGTGGGCGTTGAGCATGACTACTTGATTGGTCTTTGCGGAATCCAAAGAGTCTGATCCAGAGCGTATTTTCAGGTTTTCACCGATTCCATCTCTTCATGTTCTTTTTCATGAAATGGAATGTCAAGGATTAGCTTAAGAACCATGACTGCCAGCCAGGACATTCCCACCTCAAAGTGATAATGTATTGAGAAAAGAATTATTGCCGCAGAAATGATTATAGCAGAATGCATAGGCATTATTCGTTTGTAGGGGATTTTTGTTATAGAGTCAATCATTTTCCCCCCAGAAGGAATAGTTTCCTTTGATAGAATTCTGTTTAATGTGAATGAGATAGCATGTGATAAAAACAATATGGCAGATGCGATCATGATTCCATTTAGACCGACAATATCCTTTATGAAAAAAGGAAAAGTATTGAAGATGATGAGATAACCTAAATGGAAAAAGCTGAAATGGATAATGAAAAGGCAGATGAGTATATTTGATTGGTTGGACTTATATTTGCGTATTCCATAATCCGTTATTCTGAGAATCGTGAAGAAGCCTACAATAAGGCTTTCCACCCAGTACAGCCACATCACCGAAGCTAGATCGAATCCAAAGATAAACGCGATAATTATGGAAAAGATATTCCCCAGAATGATAGAACTGGTTGACAAATTCATATATTTTCAGGATATCTTCAGACCTTTTTATAACCTTTTTGAGATAAAGCAACACCCTATGATAACCAATATCCGATCTATTTTCGATTTTAAAATGGAAGGAAAAGACGTCGCACTCCGAGGTTGGGCGTATAGACACAGGACAAGCGGAAAGATGGTGTTCATCACCATGAGGGATCCTACAGGTATTATCCAGCTAACCTTGAAAAAAGACAAGGTCGATGAAAGATCATGGAGCGATGCCAATGACACATATGTCGAAAGTTCTTTCACGGTTCAGGGCAGGGTTGTGGCAGACGAGCGTGCACCTGGCGGCTATGAGATCAAAGTCTCAAGTTATTCTCTCATTTCAAAAGGAGAGCCATTTCCAATCGCCAAAGACCTTAGTGAGGAGTTCCTTCTTGATATCCGCCATCTATGGCTCAGATCCCAGAAGATGAATGGCATTATGAAGGCAAGACACCACATAATCAACTACTTGAGGGGTTTTTTTGAGAAAGAAGGTTTTTACGAGGTAGCCCCACCCATAATCACGCGTTCGGGTTGCGAAGGTGGATCGACCTTATTCGAGATTGATTATTTTGAAAATAATGCCTACCTTACCCAAAGTTCACAGATGTATGCAGAGGTATTCGTTTTCTCCCTTGGAAAGGTTTTTGTTCTGGCACCCTCTTTCAGGGCTGAAAAATCAAGAACGACAAGACATCTCGCGGAATATTGGCATCTTGAGCCTGAGATGGCTTTCTATGATCATGGCATGAATATGGAACTCCAGGAGGCAATGGTTGAATACGTTGCACAGAAGATGGTAACTGAAAGGTCAGACCTTTTGAAAGAATGCGGTAGAGATCCTCTCGATCTTGCGAAAGTGAAAGCGCCATTTGATAGAATGCATTATGATGATGCTCTGGATCGCATCAATGAATTGGGGGGAAGGCTTGAACATGGGGCAGATTTCGGTGCTCCTGATGAGGCTTTGCTGACAAAAGATTTGGAGAAGCCTCTCTTTGTCGAAAAATTTCCAAAGAAGGTCAAATCATTTTATATGAAGGAAGACCCTAAGCACCCAGGTCACGTTCTTGCAGATGATCTGCTTGCCCCTGCCGGACATGGCGAGATAATAGGGGGGTCTGAACGTATCTGGGAGTATGACGAGCTGATAGCTAGGATGAAGGAGGAGAACCTTAACATGGAGGATTATCAATGGTATGTTGATCTTCGGCGTTTCGGAAGTATTCCTCATTCGGGATTCGGACTGGGAATCGAAAGATTCGTCAAATGGATGCTTGACATTCCACACATCAGAGATACTATACCCTTCCCTAGAAATATCACAAGGTGTTATCCATAGATATAAAAATCAGGAAGGCCAGATTAGGAGATGTTTCTTCCATTCTCGAATTGTGGAATGAGCTAGTCACATGTTCCAGGAAAAATTTTTGCTATACTGGCCCTCTTTTTCAATACAAAGAGAATTCACCTGAAATAGTTGAGAAGAGCATAAAAAAGAACATACGTTCGAAAACTGACATCGTACTCATAGCTGAAATAAATGATAGGGTGGTCGGCTTTGCAATCGCGGGAATCCTAAACCTTCCGCGATATTATGTCCATGACCAGGAGATGCATGTAGGCGATATATTCATAAAGGAAGGATTTCGGGCAAAAGGCATTGGAAGCGATTTCATCAAAGAGATCGAAATGTGGGCAAAGAAGAAAGGAATCTTCTCTCTTGGACTTCTCTGCAATACAAATAATGAAAATGCGAGAGCCGCCTATGAAAAGATGGGATTTTCTGCACATCATATTAAAATGAGTAAGACTATAGACTAACATGGGGGGGTCTAATAAAGAACAACCTAAGCAGGAAGGGCACCACGAGGTGATGCTTAAGGATTTCAGGAGAAGGTTCCTCATTTCTCTTATTTTTTCAATCCCTGTTCTAACACTTTCTCCTTTTTTGCAATCATTTTTCGGATTTAGCCTCTCTTTCCCAGGTTCTGACATTGTGATCCTTGTTCTCTCTTTTGTTATCTTCTTCTATGGAGGTTTCCCGTTCCTCAAAGGCATGGTCGATGAACTCAAAGAGAGGAATCCGGGAATGATGACTCTTATCGGATTAGCGACATCAGTATCATTCTTTTACAGTGTTGCAGTCCTCATGGGAGTACAAGGGAAGTTCTTCTTCTGGGAACTCGCCACTCTTATTGACATCATGCTTCTTGGCCATTGGGTGGAGGTGAGGTCTGTCATGAAGGCATTCAGGTCTGTGGAAAAGCTGGCTGAACTGCTGCCATCAAAAGCACATAAGATAACTGATGGCCGAATCAAGAATATTCCTCTTTCTGATTTGAAAAAGAAGGATATCGTTCTTGTCAAACCTGGAGAAAAAATCCCTGCTGATGGCGTCATATCTGAAGGAAAGACCCAGGTTAATGAGTCCATGCTTACAGGCGAATCCGAACCGATAACAAAGGAAGAAGGGGACAATGTCGTTGGGGGATCGGTGAATGGAGATACTTCTATTAAGGTAGGAATCGGTAGCATTGGAGAGGAGACTTATCTATCAAAGATGATAGAACTGGTGAAAGAGACGCAAAAAGAGAAATCAAAGATGCAGTCGTTTGCCGACAGGGCCGCCTTTATTCTGACGATTGTGGGGATTTCTGCAGGCATGCTCACATTTTTTGGATGGGTACTACAAGCGGATGTGCCATTCGCTCTCGAGAGGGCCATAACTGTGATGGTGATAACCTGTCCTCATGCTTTGGGACTTGCAATTCCCCTTGTGCTAGCAGTTTCCACCTCTCTCGCGGCTTCGAACGGTTTCCTGATAAAGAACAGAATTCCTTTCGAGAATGCGAGAAATGTCGATATAGTCGTCTTTGATAAGACCGGAACTTTGACTGAAGGCGATTTTGAAGTCTTTAAGGTTAGTACCTCTGGGGATCGTGATGTTGATGAGCTTCTTGCCATTGCTGCTTCTGTAGAGAGGGAATCAGAACATTCAATTGGAGCGGGTATTGTCGCCAGGGCAGAAGAGAAAAGACTGGATATTCCTGATTCCGATTCTGTTGAGGCGATCAAAGGAAGGGGAGTTAAGGGTATGACTGGTGGAAGTGAAGTGATTATTTGCGGGCCTGGCTATCTTAGAGAGATGGGCATTGAACCTCCTGACGAGGACAGTCAGGGAAAAACGGCAATCCATGTAGTTATTGATGGGAAATATGAGGGTTCGATCTTGCTTGGAGATCGAATAAGAGAGGAGTCATATGAAGCTGTAAAACTGCTTAAGAAGAGGGGTATTGAATGCGTCATGATCACAGGCGACAAAAAAGAGATTTCAAGGCATGTTGCAATTGAGCTTGGACTGGATCGATTCCATGCAGAGGTTCTTCCTGATGGGAAAGTTGGGATTATAAAAAGATACCAAGAAAAAGCCAAAAAGGTTGCCATGGTTGGTGATGGCATCAATGACGCCCCTGCTCTTGCAGGCTCTGATCTGGGAATTGCTATTGGAGCGGGAACTGATATTGCCATAGAGAGTGCGGATATAGTTCTGGCAAGGAGCGATCCTATGGATATTCCGTCAATAATAAAGCTTTCGAAAAAGACATACAAGAAGATGCTCGAGAACATAGGATGGGCAACAGGCTATAATGCAATTGCCATCCCACTTGCTGCAGGGGTGCTATTTGGCCAGGGTATGGTTCTTAGTCCTGCTATGGGGGCATTACTCATGTCTGCCAGCACAGTGATTGTAGCGATAAATGCCAGATTGCTAAAATTGTAAAAAAAAGAAAATCTATTCGTCTCCCGCGTATTGATAATACTCGCTAATGAACTGGTAATTAAAGATTTCTTCGGGTCTGAAAAATCTGGAGAGTTCTTTTTCAGCGGTTTCTTTAGAATCCGAAGCATGTATAGCGTTCCTGGAAGTGCTGTTTGATAAATCCCCGCGAATTGTTCCGGCAGGTGCTTTCGACGCATTGGTTGGACCCACGATTAAGCGCACTACTTCTATAGCTTCTTTTCCCTCTATAATCATTGCTATTACTGGATGCTCGGTAACGAACTTTTCCAAATCAGGATAGAATTCTTTGTCTACGAGATGAGCATAGTGCTCTTTTGAAAGATCCGAGGTCATTTTCAACATCTTCATACCGATGATCCTTAAGCCTTTCTTCTCGAATCTTGTGATGATCTCTCCAACAAGCCCTCTTTGGATAGCATCCGGTTTTATAAGAAGAACCGTTCTCTCATGCATTAAATCACTTCTTTTTCGATTTTTCGGATTTCTTTTTCATACTTTCCTTAAACTGTCTTGAAGCTGTGGTCCAGTTCTGCCTTCTGCCTTCCCTCTTTAGGTTAAGGGCATTCTTCCTGCATTTACTCGAGCAGAAATGATAAACAGTACCATCCTTCTTTGCATAAATTCTATCTCTTCCTTCCGAAATCGGTTCTTTGCAGAATGAACAATTAAGCATTTCCATCACCTTGCTTTTATCTCTTTGGCTTCCCTATCGGTATCTGTCAGGACAATTATCATACCCTCCTTTACAGGTCCCTTGATATTCCTGAGTATGACTCTTCCAGCATCAGAACCTTCGAGGACTTTGCATAAAACCTGATATATCTCCCCATATACTCCTGTTTTGGTCCGTACCTCTACAATTTCTGCTGGAACTGCCACTTTTTCATCGCTCATTAAGCATCACTCTTTTCGTTACTTTCCGCTTTTGGCATTCTTTTGATTATATCCTGTAGCTTTTCTGCCGCCGAACCGCCATTCTCTACTGCCACCGCCGAGGTCCCCACTTCCATTCCAATGCTGAGTCCTAAGTCTTTTTTGGTTGGGACAAAGGCATAAGGAACTCCTTTTTCCTTGCAGAGCATCGGTATATGAACCACAATCTCTTCAGGGGTAACATCCTGTGCAAGCACAACGAATTGTGCTGTTTTTCTCTCAACAGATTTGGTTGTTTCATTGATACCTTTTTTTATCTTCCCGCTATCCTTTGCAGAAGATAACATATCCGTAATTTGCGGAACTAATTCATTTGGTGTTTCTATATCTACATATCCCATTTTTTCACCTCGATTTTTTCAAACTTCATCGGCGTATTTAAAACGATGAAAATTTGCATTCCTATTTTATGAAATTACATTCATACCTTTTTTAAGACTTGTCTATTAGCGGTAAGCGATTAAAAAACTACCGATAAAGGCATAAATTTTCTGATTGTAATTATG
>CAYVTJ010000015.1:0-14848 GCA_964454475.1 Microcaldota archaeon
CGGTGAGGTAACCGCACACCTTCGAAGAGCAAGGCTGGCTGTTAGAGAAAAATGTTATGTTGTTGTTCCTGCAGGCGCCAGCCGGTATTTCACAATGCCTTTATTGGTTTCGAACGGATTTCATCTCTTCATTTTTTATTTGATATCCTGACTTCGCCAGATTAAAATAAAGAAGGTTGTCTGTTTTGTCTTTTTGGGCTAAGATAAAAGTCCTCAAAAAATATTTGAATAATTTGACAGTTTCAGTGATTTATCCAAAAGGATGGTCTAAAATGGAGATTACTGCAAACTATTCTGCTGGGATGAGGGCTCTTTTTGGTGATTTTCTCAAGAAATATGGTCAAATTGACCTGCAAATCCGGGTTTGAGGCCAAACTGTCAAATAGTTTTGAGGCAAAGAATCAGCGTGAGCAGGGTTGAAACTGGCGAGGTTAAGTTGATATTGGTCAACAATCTGTCTTGCAAACAAAAGCAATAAATTAACAAAGCATCTAAATTACCATATGGCAGTAAGGGCGATTTTTTTTGATATCGATGATACTCTTTTCCCTTCGACAGAATTCGCAGAGCTTGCCAGGAGGAATTCTGTTAATGCCATGATCGATGCAGGTCTTAAAAGGAATCCTGATGAGCTCTATAACCTGCTTCTTGAAATCATAGGAAAAAAAGGATCGAATTATCAGGAGCATTTCGATGAACTATGCAGATTCCTGGATATCGAAAAGCCTTCCAGGTTTGTGACCTCGGCTGTCGTAGCATACCATAATGCTAAAATGTCCATCCAGCCATTTCCAGGTGTTGCCAGGATGCTCCAGTCATTAAGGGAGGAGGGATACCGGCTCTATATCGCGAGCAATGGCACTACAAAGAAACAATGGGACAAGCTGATCCGTCTCAGGATAGCAATGTTCTTTGATGATGTTTTCGTATCAGAAGAAATCGGATCAGGGAAGAATGCTGATTTCTTCGGAAAAATCCTCATGAGAACCTCTTTCAAGCCAGAGGAATGCCTGATGGTCGGGGATAAGGAAGATATGGATATAATACCTGCAAATAAAGAAGGCATGATAACTGCAAGAGTGGAAACCGGAAAGTCTAAAAAGCAGAAAAGCATGGCCAACCTGGTGTTGAAAAATGTGATCGATCTTTCAACAAGTCTTGATGGTCTTTGAATGCTATCCCCATTTATCTTATGCCGATCCTACAGAGAGGTTAAAAACATATTCTTATAATGTGAGTGCAGGTGTTTTGATGAAAACTTTCTTGCTATCTATATTCATTATTTCATTACTGTTCTTAGGTTGTATTGGAGAGGAAGGGCCTTCAAGTTGTACTGTTGACGGGGACTGTGAAGGCTGGCAATATTGTGAGGAGGGAATTTGCACAAAACTGCCAGGTTATTGCTCTGGTGTCGGGGATTGCAATGATACCCTGAAGGCATGCGACATGAATGACACTCATCTTTGCGTATACAAGGCAGGAAGGTGCAGAGTCGATTCTGATTGCGAGGGGTGGCAGGTCTGTGATGCTACTAACTTCTGCAGGCCGGCTCCAGGATATTGCGATTCTGATGAACAATGCGATCAGAGCTTTGAGCATTGCAGTCCAGCAACACACAAGTGCGAACCAAAGCCCGGATTCTGCATAGAGGACAACGATTGCGATTCCTGGGAGAGATGCGACGAAGATAGTAAACGTTGTTATGTGCTTGAGGACAGATGCAATCTCCAGAAAGATTGCGAAGGCTGGGAGACCTGCAATAAAGAGACCCATTGGTGCGAACCAAATGAAGGATTCTGCCATAACGACGGGGATTGCGAATTTTATGCAAAGTGCGATTTACAGACGAATAGATGCATCCCCAGACAGGGCTACTGTACGGCCGATAATGAATGCAACTGGTGGGAATACTGCAGTGTTGATGAACACAGGTGCATTCCCAGAAAGGATCACTGTGCCACTGATTCCGACTGTGGGGAATGGCAGAGATGTGAGGGTCATAGATGCGCCGCTAAACTGGGAAGATGCACTTCTGATGAGGATTGCCCAAGTGGGGAGGTCTGCAACGAAAAAACTCATTATTGCCAATAGGCATCATTTAATTATTTATTTTTCAATATCGATATATGCCAAGGATAAGATTCGGACCTGCAGGGGTTCCCCTGGATTGTGGCAGGAATACGATCGAGGGGGTTTCATGCGTCAGTAAACTCGGCCTTGATGCCATGGAAATGGAATTTGTCAAAGGTGTCCGGCTTGGAGAGGAATCTGCAAAGAAGATAGGGAGTCTCGCTTCCGAGCTTGATGTTGCTCTTTCATCACATGCCCCCTATTTCATCAATTTCTGTTCGAAAGAGAAAAGGAAGATTCAGAACAGCAAGAGACATCTCTTATCCGCGGCAAAGGTCACAGAAGCAGCAGGCGGTTCTATAACGGTTTTTCACCCTGGTTTCTATCAGGATCTTTCTGCTGAAGAGGCATATAGAATCGCCAAAGTGAATATATCGGATATTTCGGAAGAGAGTGAAATTCCTCTCGGTGCGGAAACTGTCGGGAAGAGAAGGGCTTTCGGAGGTTTGAAAGAGGTTGTCGGATTGTCTTCCGATATTCGTAATGTGAAACCTGTCATAGATCTCGCGCATATACATGCAAGAGGGGATCATAAATTAGGCACTCATGATGATTACAGAATGCTCTTCTCTTTTTTGGAAAAAGAGGTCCCTGGATACATGGATGATTTTCATTTTCATTTTTCAGAGATAGACTTCTCTGAGAAAGGGGAAAGGAAGCATCTTCCGTTGGGAAGCAGGAATCTCCCTCCTTTCAAGCCCATGCTCGATGTTCTTTATGAGGGCGGATATTCTGGGAGGATAATCTGTGAGAGCCCGCTTCTTGAGAAGGATGCCCTTCTTATGCAGGAATATTTCGGAGGTCTTGACGAATGAAGGAAAAGCTTCTTATAGATATTATCGAGGAAACGGTTGATGAGCTGCGAGAGAAGACAGCCAAGCTAAGGAAGCTGAACAGGAAGTTCAGAGAGTATTATGATCGAGATCTAAAACGTGAAATGAATCTATTGATGAAAGATATCAGAAAGATAAAATCCGCGTTTGAGGATAAATTATACGTTCATATGGACGAGTTCAGGAATATAAAGAAATATTATCCAGTGCTTTTAGATGTTTATCTGGATGATCCATATATCGGTCAGACGATCAAGAGCAAGATGTGGTTGCTTGAATTCAGGGATCTTCCGGAGGCAGAAGCACAGTATTCCCTTAGGAAGATCAAGGAAAAAAGGGATGAACTTAGAAATGCAAGAAAGGAATTATCCAAGAGGGGAAGACTTCGCATCAATGAGGATTTTCTTGAGGATTTTCCTTTTCTCGCTGATGATCTCAGCCCCGGGATGCTTCGTGAAGAAGCCCTTGATGTCATAGAAGAGCAGAACAGGAAGCTCAAAAGAGAAGGCTGGCTCGTCCTGATTTCAAGTTGTTTCATCGGCAATGTCGCCAATGCCATGTGTCAGAGGCTTGAAAAAGCAAAGCAGATGGTTAAGAAATGTAAGGAAATGGAGGAAGAATCAGAAGGCCGCGGTACGATAGCAGAGAGCAATGCTAAAAGGAAACTCGATAAAGTGAAAAAGAAGAAAAATTCCCTGTCCCGGAAATTGGCCCACCTTCTCCAATCAAATCCTGCTTTCCTAAGATCCCTGAAAAAGGGAGGAGGATTCAAGAGGGTTTCTTTTCTTCAATCGTTCGCAAAGGAGATTAACCAGAAATCTGTGAGAGAAAAGCCATGGCTTGAGAAGATGAAGGAAAGACTGTCTTAAAGGTTCTTCAATGACTGCCTTATTTTTGATTTCGTTTCCAGATCCAGGGAACTCCCGGAAAAGAATGTCGAATAAAAATTGTTTAGGAGCTGTTTCGTCTTTTCCCTGTCTTTTTCATATGCCTTCTTTATGTATCCCATGGCAAGAGGATTGTCGAAGAACATGTAGCAGATTGATATATAGAATAATGAATGGACATCGTCAGGACCGCATTCTAATGCATCCTCAAAACATTCTATGGCCTCATCAAGTTCGAATACCTCAAGATGCGCGATGCCCTTCATCCTGAAATATTCGGGTTTCTTATCGATCATATGCGCTTTTGTAAATGAGGATATGGCGCCCTCATAGTTCCTTGCCTTCAAGGAGACTATGCCCTTGAGATACCAGAGTTTGTCGTTTTCAGGATTTTCATATATCATGTCTCTAAGTCGTTCTCCAGCATCCCGGATGCTTCCTGAGGATATGAGTTTTCCGACTTCTTCCGCATTCATGGTTATTCCTCTGTCTAATAGGTTTATAAAGTGTTTCTCACCTTTTTACTATATCACTATCAGATAGGTGCTAGTATGGCAAGGATGCAAATGGAACCCCGGGAAGAACCTCAAGAGGAAGAGAGAGTCCGGATGCGTCCTATGAGGGCAGAAACACCGTATCATGATCTTGAGGCGCTTTTAGCATGTGCTCAGAATCTTTTGGGGTGCGGGAATTTCCATGATGATGTACAAACGGCACAGCAAAGGCTGGCAATAAAAGGAAACATCGAAAGATGCCATTTAGATCCTTCATTACTCCCGGAGATATTCGGGAGACTGCTCAACACCCTGAAAGTCTAGGCTCATTCCATCTCCACAGTTCCTGGTGGTTTATTCGTGATGTCATAAGTGACTCTTCCTATTCCATCGACTTCGTTAGTTATCCTGGTAGATATTTTTTGGAGGATATCAAAGGGTATCCTGGAGAAGTTGACTGTCATGCCATCAAGACTTCTGACCGCTCTCACTATTGCGATATATTTGTATTGCCTCTGATCTCCACCAACACCTACTGTTTTGGATGGAAGAAGAGCTGCGAAATATTGCCATGGCCTTTCCATTTCTCCCTTTTCCACTGCTTTGTCTACCTCCTCTTCAACAATAGCACATGCTGACCTTGCCATCTCCACCTTTTCTTTGGTGACCTTTCCCACAACCCTTATCGCAAGAGCAGGTCCTGGGAATGGCTGTCTTTCATATACGCTTTTGGAAAGACCTAGATCTTTTGCCATCTCCCTGACTTCATGCTTATATAGTTCCCTCAATGGTTCAGAGATTTCCAAATTCATTTCTTCAGGAAGCCCGCCCACGTTATGATGGCTTTTGATAGTATCGGTTCCAGACCCCCCGCTTTCTATCCAATCGGGAGCAATAGTCCCCTGTACAAGATAACCGACATCATGCTTTTTTGCTTCTTCTTCGAATACCCTTATGAACAGTTCGCCAATCCTTTTCCTTTTTACTTCTGGATCTTCCACACCTTCCAAGGCATCAAAGAACCTTTCCGCTGCATCGACAACAGTGAGGTTGATCCCCGCTTCTTTAGAGCTTTTCTCAACCTCTTCCCGCTCATTTTCTCTCATCAATCCGGTGTCAACATACACGGCAATAAGCCTGTCGCCTAAGGCCCTGGATGCAAGGGTTGCGCTGACAAAAGAATCAACACCGCCTGATAGTGCAGTGATGGCCTTCCCTTTACCCACCTTGTCTTTTATCTCCGAGATTCCGTCCTCAATATATCTTCTTGGGTCAAAGGGCATCCATATCAACTCCGCCAGGGCTTTCAATATCCATAACCGTCTCTATTGTGGGGGGGGTAATTCCTGCGTCCAGCATAGCCATCCCTATAAGGGCGGGAAGCCCGATTCCCACTATTGTCATTATGATGATCACCAAAATCACATGTGCCATAGATACACCATGCACGTTCATGAGCATCAGGGACTGAAGATAAAGCTGTACATATATCACCATGAAAAGGATGAAAGGCATTACCACAAGCCATCCGATGCATGTGAAAAGGCTTAGGATCATTATGGTCGAGCTCAGGGATAATATCAGAAAAAGGAAGGAATATTGGTATATCTGGCTCGAAAGGGTGCCTTTCCCCCTGGTTATCCTAAGTGCCGCAAAAACAAAAGCCTGGCTGATAAGCATCGAAATAATGCCGATGGGCATAACATAAACCAGATTATGTGAAAGAAACGGCATGATCAGGTCCAAATTCAATGTGATCTCAGGTACATCCACTCCGGCAGCCATGTACTGGAATCTTTCGGTATATATTGTGAATACTCCTACCAATGTAGACATGAGAGCAGAGTATACACCGCCGAAAATGATGAGCAAGGCAGCTAATCTGATATCCTCTTTAGCTGTTAGATCTTTGAATTGGGATTCAGCAGTACTATAATTGGCAATCCTCTTTGTTACGTTGATCACTTCTTCAATGCTTTTCATATCTGAGAACCCCTTTTTAATCTACCTTGAATATGAATATATTTTTATTCATGAAAGCTTTTTTAATCAAGGAAGTCTCAATCATGTTATGAGAGTAGTAGCGGATCTTCACATACATTCAAAGTATGCACGGGCAACCAGTCCTGAATCAGACATTCCGGGCCTTGCAAGAGGAGCGAAAACCAAAGGAATCAACGTCCTTGCAACAGGGGATTTTACTCATCCGGCTTATTATTCACATATAAAGAACCATCTGAAGGACAGAGAGGTTTCGGAGGGTGGGCTTTATGAATATGATTCGATGGCTTTCATCCTTTCTACTGAGATAGGCCTTACTTATGAGGTGGATGGCAAGAACCGGCGGATGCATCATGTTGTCATGGCTCCTGATCTTGAATCTGCAGATCAGATCAACGACCGGCTCTCCAATTACGGCGACCTTTCATATGATGGCCGTCCTATGCTGAGACTTTCTTCTGCGGAATTAGTTGACCATCTATTAGAAGTTTCCGCTGATTGCATGGTGATCCCTGCCCATATTTGGACACCCTGGTTCTCTGTTTTCGGTTCACGCTCTGGAGTGGATTCCATCAGGGAGGCTTTTGATGACAGGGCTGAGCATGTCCATGCGCTCGAGACCGGATTATCTTCGGACCCTGGCATGAACTGGATGGTGGGAGCACTGGATAAGTACACCCTGGTTTCGAACAGTGATGCACATAGTCCTGGAAAACTGGGACGGGAAGCGAATGTCTTCGACCTTTCCGAGTTTTCCTATCGCTCGATTATTCACTCCATAAAGACCAGAAGCGGTTTTCTCAAAACTTATGAGTTCTATCCCGAAGAAGGGAAGTATCATTATGATGGCCATAGATCCTGCGGAATCGTATGCTCTCCCATGGAATCAGAATCAAAGGATAACATCTGCCCGGTATGCGGGAAGAGATTGACTATCGGTGTGATGCACAGAATCTTTGATCTTTCTGACAAGAAACCCGGGCGGAAACCTTCCGATGCCATCCCGTACCAACATATCGTTCCGCTCGAGACACTTATATCTAATACGATCGGGAAAGGAGAAAAGACCAAAGCGGTATCAGGATTCTATGATCTGCTGATTAGGTATTTCGGCAATGAGTTCGCAGTATATGAGGCCCCGGAGGATGCCATCCGTCAGGCGGTATCCAAGGAGGTGGCGGACGCCATAATGAAGGTTAAGAAAGGGGATGTGCGATGGATGCCCGGCCACGACGGAATCTTCGGAAAGCTGATTCTTGATGAAAAAAAGAGCGGGAAAGGGATATCCGACAATCTGCAGAAAAGCCTTGATGATTTCTGATCAACGTTTCCCGGATTGATTGAACATGATGTTCGATATTGGGATTATGAAGAATGAAACAACCGCTCCTGCGATGAATGCTGTGCTCAACCTGATTAAATTAGCGCTTTCGTAATCCCCTATGATTCCCGGAAAAATGGATGTCAGGAGTTGCACTGTTCCGTCAAGAGCAAAGGGTATTATGGCGAGGATGAGCACGATTCCTGGAAGCAACTTCCTGCTTTCGATTCTCCACAGGAGAGGATATGTAAGAGCCCCTATCAGCATTCCGATATAAAGTCCCATGCATCTAGAGCAGACAGGAAATTTATATCCTGTTTTTTTGCCTTTATTTGTGCTTATCTTCTTGCTGTCGCCAGGCACATATCCCTCTTCCTGAGGCGTGCAGTCAGATATTTCGTGGTCATTGAACAGACAGAGCGACCTTGATATCTTCTGATGACAGGTTAATGAGAATCCTCCATACAATAACTTTGAGTTATCCACAGAAGCATGTGCTATGATAGGAGTAATGATTATCAATCCGTTGAGAATGATTAAAAGTGCAAGATATATGAAGAAGTAAGCATGCTCTTTTTTCATATTACTAAAATTATGGAAAGGTTTTTTAATCAAAAGTTCAATATAAGTAGACTTGGTGATCAGAATGAGTGCAAGACTATCAAAAATGTATAACATGGACGTTTTTAGTGATTCGGGAAAATACCTTGGCAATGCACAGGATTTTATTGTCGATTTTGAAAGCGGAGAGATTGCGAGAATCCTGATGGAAACACTTCCAAGGGACAAGGAAGCAGCAAGAGCGACTATAAATGACAAGAGTGTCAGGTATGATTCGGTCAAATCGGTCGAGGATGTAATAGTCGTCACAAAACCTTCATACCAATAAAGAGGATTGTTTAAGAATGGCAGGAACTATGCTCAAGGCCATAATGGCTCTTATTTCGATAGGAGTAGGTGTGGGTGTGACCTATGTCGGAAGCGACATCCTTGATCTTGAGACTGATTACCAAATAATAATCGCGGTTGTCTTATCCATTGCTACTTTCGTCTCCCTCTACTTCGCCAGTAAAAGCGGGGGACAATAGTAATTCATCCAATCTTTTCTTTGTTTTTTCATCGATTCTTACAATGACTACCCCTTCGTTTGGTTGACCATAAACAAGAACATATTTTTCGTTTGCTTCTTTTATGAAAGCTAATGCTGTCAGATCCTCCTCCCCTTCTATAAGCAATCCGCCTCCTTTATCCAGAAGCCTTTGGGCATTTTCCATTATCTCTTCTGAGATATGTCCGCTATGGTTTCTAAGGGATTCCATTTCAGGGAACGCCTGCCTTAGGATATTCTTCTTTTTTTCACTGATCTCATCTCTTTTGCATCTGAAATCGAAAACAGCAAGATGCGGCATAATCCCTAATTGAAGAAGGGCCAGGGTACAGACATCCCCCACAGATATGATCTTATGATTTTTCGATAATCTTTTTATCTCCACGAAATCAATATGAACCTTACCGATCGGCATTTTCAACCGTTCTCTTATTTTATCAGGAATCTTCATGGTATTAAAAGCCGGAATAGATTTTAAAATAGTCCAACCATCATTCGCTTTCTTACGTCCATTTCCCGAATAATGAGCACTGTTCATTTGACAACAGCCGCGCAGATGAGTGGGAAATCCGCAGAAGCAAGTCCTTCCAAACGTTCACCCATCAAGTTGAATAAAGGTAGGAATTTAGTTTTTGCCTGCATTCCTATGATTCATCGTCTGACATAGGCATTCTTATCAGCAGTCGTCTCCAGAAAACCAAGGCTCCTGCAGTCGACAACTATGATTCTGCGGGAAAATTCTAAACTATTACGAATAAAGTTATTTTATAAGTTCTTTTATATGTAATGAGATTATGAAAATGTCCAAGAGGAAGCTTGTTTCAAAGGCTGTTGCTGATATCGGAGATTTCTTCTACAAAGCAAAAGAACGGATGTTAACAGATAGGTATCTGTTATTTGAAAATTTTTCAACTGTCCCGGCATGTGCAGGTCCCTCAATTGGTGGCATGGCAGTTTGGGCATTTCATACCGGAAAGCTGCCATCATCAAGAACTCCGAGCAGGAGGATAATGGAATGGAATTCTGTGGAAATTACCAAATCCAGGGGGGGATCTAAGCATGAGCTTTCCCTCAAGGATGCTCAGAAAGAGATTTCGCGACTACTTGGCGCAAAGCATTCATCCCATCAGCACCTGACTTATGAGGCGATCAGGCTGTGTGGTTCATATACGGAGGCATCAGAATACACCCTCCATATGATTGCAGGATCAATGGCGGAGGATTTCTTTTTCAGACAGGCTGAATCTCTTCATGACATATATGCAAGCACCCCAAAGAAAGAGTTTGAGGATATGCATGAGCTAAAGCGGGCGCTTGAACCAAATGAACCTCCGAGTTTTGTCAAGAGAATCTTTATGGGGATTGCCAAATTTTGGAGAAAAATCCTGGGAGGATCAGAAAAGGATTCCATAAATCGGCCTTATTTTGCCCATTTCCATGATCCAAGCAGAAAGCCCGGGGATGAAGGCTTGAATCTCTTTGATGGTGATCTCAGATTCCAGAGCGCATTCGATCGGATACAATCCTATTGGGATACTGCCTCTGATTATTATATTGACGGGGACAAACCGCGTGCATTCTGTGCCCTTGGACATATTCTTCATCTGGTTCAGGATATGCATGTTCCTGCTCATGTTCATAATGATGTTCATGGTCCGAACCTGATTTTGGGTAAACCGGATTCACTCGAGGAATGGTGCATACTGGCTGATTATCCGCATTTGGAGAGGCCAGGCAACAAAGAGAATATTCGCATTTGGGATAATGGTCCAATCGAGCCTCCAAAGCCGGATGTTGATTGGAATAGAGGAAATGTGGGAGACAGAATGAAAGCTTTTTTGAATGCATGTGTGGTGAAAACCAAGACCTTCCGAAGCGTTGATGCAAAAGGAACGGCAGATGGCCAGAAGAAGGAAGGAGTGCTGAGTAATGAAGAATGCTTTGATCAGGCATCCTGCCTAATCCCTCTTGCCATATCCAATTCCGCACAGTTGATTGCCAATTTCATTGAATACCATAGAGAAAAATGAACCAGGTGCAGGTTTTTCAATAAATCCTGTTAAGTGAGAGGAAGTATGTTATAGGAATTCAAATCCATCTTCGCTTCCCACGACTATCCTATCAAACCTGGTGAATATTCCGTTTTCGATGACCCCAGGTATATTGTTCAATTTTCTTTCCATAGCCCTGGGATGTTCAAGCCGCATCCTGCAATCTATTATAAAACTTCCATTATCGCTTATGACCGGACCAAGCTTTGATCTGGCCATTCTTATCTTGGGATCATACTTCCTCAGTTCTTGTAGTACCATTGGGGATGCGAAAGGGAGCACCTCTAGGTTCACAGGGCCCTCCAAGATATCCTTCTGGACTTTTCCCTTATCAACGATTACTATAAATCTTCCGGCGTTGTAATCGATTATCTTCTCTCTTGTCAGCGCTCCCCCTCCTCCCTTCAGGAGTGCTTCTCTGGTTACCTTGTCAGCACCATCAACAGCCAGATCTATCTCTTCTATAGCATCAGGTTCGGTAACCCATATCCCGTTCTCTATTGCCAGCATCCTGCTGTCAAAAGAAGTGGTGACACAGCTGACCTTCAGGCCTTCTTTCACCTTTTTCCCAAGCAATGCTATGAATTCCCTGACTGTGCTGCCGCTTCCCAGCCCTATGCACATGCCATTCTTGACATATTCCATTGCTCCCAGGGCGGCATTTATCTTTTCTTTGCTCATCCATACACCAGGACATCCTTCTCATGCAATAAGTGCTCCAGTATATTCCCCTCCGAATCGCTGAGTGCCATCTCGACAGAATCTTCACCTACGGCCAAGGTTAAGGGATATTTTTCCCCCTCATCCATCTTTATGCTGATGCTGTAGATATTTCTCTTGCTCTCGTGTGCGTATTCTACTTTGGATCCGACGAAGTTATCTCCATCTCCCAATATTTCTTTTATCTTGGAGTTCCCGATAAATTTGAGGAATTCCTCATTCATGCACGCTCCCTCTGTGCAGGAATCTTTTCAGCCATTCTCTCGAAATAACCTAAAGCCGTTTGCATGGTTTCTCTCGCTCTTTCTTGTTCGTTCTTCACCATTCCCGGAATTTCTCTTGTCGGAATCATCTCGCTCAATGCATGCTCCTCTGCCGTAGGTTCGGGCATCTCTTCGAATTCTTTCAGTTTTTGTGGCATAGACATCACGTTGTGGATTGCAAGACTTTTTTAGTCCGCTATAATTTTATATTCTCAAGATTATTAATCATTTTCGATATGAGTTTGGATGATGGATATGATTTTTCTCGAGGATAGCTATCGGAAGGGATGCACCGCCCGAATCGTTTCAATGGAAGGCGGGAGATGGGTTGAATTGGATGAGACCATCTTCTATCCAAGAGGGGGCGGGCAGCCCTGTGACCTGGGAGAGTTGATCAAAGAGGGAGATGCCTTCAAGCTGGTCGATGTGTTCAAGAGGAACGGCAGGATAATGCATGAAGTCGAGAGGGAAGGCCTGGTAGAAAGGGATAATGTCCAGTGTATGCTTGACTGGGATCGGAGATATGCCCTAATGCGGATGCATACCGCTGCACATGTCTTATCCTCTATTATGGATCGTGAACTCGGACTTAAGATAACTGGCAACCAGCTCGATGCCCATAAGTCCAGATTCGATTTCAACATGGAAGGCTTTGACCGGGAGCGGTTGGAGAATTCTGTGGATCAAGCAAACAGGATATTAAAACAGAACATCGATGTCAAGGTTTATGATCTTCCAAAAGAGGAGGCAATGAGAATACCTGGAGTGGTGAAGCTGGCTTCATCCCTTCCCCCTGATATTCCCCGGCTTAGGATTGTGGAGATTCCAGGAGTGGACATCCAGGCGGATGGAGGGACGCATGTCAGGAACCTGAGCGAGGTTGGAAGAATTATTATACTCAAATTAGAGAATAAAGGCAAGAATAACAGAAGGGTTTATTTTACCCTATCCTGATATATATTAAGGGGTATTTATGAACAAACAGAAATTTACCGGAATACTGTGCGTTGTTATCGGTTTTGCATTAATTGTGGTCTCGGCCTATTTTGCCATAAGCTATACGAGCAATATCCTGAATGGCCTGGTCGATTTTGTGACCACTAATGATTTTGAGGAATTAAAGAGTTGCGGTGTTTCCATACCTGACCAGATGCTAGGCTGGAAGTCGGATCTTACGACAACATTGCTGCCTTCGCTATATCTGGGCCTACCTGCAGTATTGATTCTTAATTCGATATTGATGTTTCTTGGTGGCTATTATTATCACAAGGGAAAACATATCGAACTTGTCGAAAAGAGAAGAATGGAGCGAGATATCAGGAAAGTGGTCAAGAGGCCGGATGCACTAAAACCTGAAGATCAGAAATAATCTCTTTATTACCATATTACCAAATGGACCCGTGCCTCGCTGCTTGCAGCGGTTCCATTTGGCACACATTTTTTGCAATGCAAAAAAGCGCCTATTTTCGCTTTGGCGAAAATAGGGAGTAGTGGCCGAATGAGGCACCCCACATCGCGAAGCGACCGGGCCACACTGTGGCAAGTGCTTACAGGGCCCTCCCCGGTCATGTTAATTCTTTTATATTCTCTATTTTCCGATCCAGCCACTGCGCCTGACCCACTCATAGGCGACATATGTGGAGACAAGGGTAGAAACCACCATCAATGCCAAATACCAGTCCATATCCTCTGGCCCCAGGGCGAAAGCAGAACTGGAGAGCACTGTGGCAAGGGTGTTGGGAACCAGTACAGCGGTTCCTATTATCGTTAGGTAAGCGACAACCGTTGCAAGCCTGTTATTTAGGGCCTGCAATTGATTGTTGTAGATGCTCTGCATTACTTCCAGACCGCTGGCAAGGACATCGCTGAGATGTTCGGCAAGATTGATCTGGTAATTGACACTCTGTACTAACGCACCGACACTCTCAAGAATCCTTTCATCATCAGAAAGAACTTCAGGATCTCCAAAGCGGAGGGTGTTCAGCACATCCACAGTCGCCCAGAGGGCATCCAGGTAGGTTAACAGGGCGCTTTTCATATTATGGATACCTGGAGCCACCTCGCTTACAGGAGTCTCGGAATCAATCAGGGATTTGCTTATCCTGTCCCCTTCTCTTTCGATGGTCCGAAGATGGTCGAAATTCTTATCATTGTTCTCATCAACTAGCCTTGCAAGAATAAGAGTCTGTTTATCATTGAGCTTTTTGCCCCTCGCCGCCCATCTTAGCATGGTCTCGGCATATCTTCTGGATCTGCGGAATCTCGTGACATCTGCACTGTGAATGGTCGCTATCAAGCCTTTTTTGATGAGGATGAGAAGCGGACTCCTCGTGACTTCAAGGCCCTTTACCCATATGGCAGGGATGAGCAGTCCCAATTCTGTATCATAATCTTCATATGCAGAAGGTTCCTCTTTTATCAGGTTAGGTACAAGTGACTTGGAGAAACCCAATTTTTCTGCTGCCTTTTCAGATTCTTCCTTATTGGATGCATTGAAATCCAACCAGGATACGTCCGATTTATTGATCAAATGAAGAAATTCTTCAATAGTCTGCCCGCTTCTTTTCGAGGTTTTCGTATTTCCCTTTAGAGAGGCGCAGAACACCTTGGAAAGAATGATCGATTGCACAGTTTCCCTTTTTTTCTCAGGCATAGGCATTCCCCTCGTTTATTGAGAGAAATCCATCGAATATTTATAAAGATTAGGATAGCGGGGGATGGATTTGAACCAACGGCCTCTGGGTTATGAGCCCAGCGGGAACTCCAAGCTTCCCCACCCCGCTTTGAGTGTCTGGTAATCTGTTCTTGTTGACATGTCTTTATAAAACAGAGTGTGGTTCTGTAAGAATTTAGTTTTTGCCCGCACTCATATGCTTCATCGTCTGATATGGGTATTCTTATCAGCAGTCGTCTCCAGAAAACCAAGGCTCCTGCAGTCGACAACTGTGATTCTACGGGAAAATTTTAAATTGATACGTGATTCTTGGTAAGCGCTTAATATTTTCTCTTCTCGTGTAGGTTCGCTTTCACCTCAGTTCTC
>CAYVTJ010000016.1:0-14163 GCA_964454475.1 Microcaldota archaeon
GTCTGGTGGCGAGTGCCGCTAAAATTGGCAACTTTTCGGCCGCTGTTATCAAGCAATTACCTGTTAGCACTACAAAGCAAAAATGAGTTCAAAAACCTAGGTTAAAAGAATATAGTTCCCTGATTACAGACGTATGCTTGCATCTCATGACTATCATCAAATACCATTGGATGCACTATACATTTTACCCTAACTTGGGAGAAGAACCTGTTTTGTATTTGAATTCTTTGTATGTTTTCCTGCTTGTTTCCTTTATCTCCATCAAAGCATCGCTTAGTAATCCTTCGAAACAGACCGAAGCGAATCCTCCAGGATATCAAGTCCTTTCTCAACCTGCCCCTTGTTTATTATTAAGGGCGGGGCAATCCTGAGAGCACTCTGTCCTGCGGGAAGAAGAAGCAAGCCCTTTGCCTCACAGTCGCAGAGAAGTGCCTTTCTGAACTTCTCATCAGGCGCCCTGCTTGCCTTTGACTTTACGATCTCAAGACCAATCATGAGGCCAATACCGCGAACCTCCCCTAAATGATCGTATTTTTCAACCATCATTCTGAGCCGTTTCATGAACAGCCTACCCATCGCCAGAGCATTTTCCCCAAGCTTCTCTTTCTCCATAAAATCAAGAGCAGCAATCCCTCCTGCGCAGGCAAGAAGGTTGCCTCCAAAAGTATTCGCATGGGACCCTCTCGGCCACTGTTTCATTATTTTGCTGGTGGATATGGTCGCACCAAGTGGGGCCCCGCCTCCGATAGCCTTGCTCATTGAAACAATATCCGGTTTGGTCTTGAAATTATCGATTGCCAGGAACTTTCCGGTTCTAAAGCATCCAGACTGCACTTCATCAACACAAAGAAAAGCGCCATAATCATCGCAGAGTTTCCGGACACCTGGAATGAAATCTTTCGGAGGAACTATATATCCACCCTCCCCCTGGACAGGCTCAATAAATACCGATGCAATGTTATCCTTCCTCTTCATCATGACATCCTCCAGATGGCCCAGGCAGGAATCGGAACATTCATCCGATTCCATATCCATTCTGTATGGATTCGGGAAAGGGGCATGATCCACAGGAAGAAACGGATTGTATCTTTTCTTATGTATTGGTTTGGAACTGGTGAGGGAGAGCGAGCCCATAGTCCTTCCATGAAAAGAATTATTGAATGCAATCGTCCACTTTTTATTGGAAACATACCTTGCGAGTTTATAGGCGGCCTCGACCGATTCTGTGCCTGAGTTTGAAAGAAACACCATGTCAAGACCCTTGGGAAGCATGGAAATGAGCTTTTCAGAGAACTTCACCGGAGTTCTTGCATAGAAATCGGAGAAACCGCAGTGGAGTCCCTTTTTCATCTGTCCCCTCATTGCAGAGACCACCTGAGGATTGGTATGCCCTATATTCATGACAGCAACAGAGGATGTGAAATCAAGATATCTTTTCCCATCGACATCCCATATATGCATACCCTTGGCCTTGTCATAGACAAATGAATATTCCCTTGTGAGAGAAGGAGAAACAATCTCCACATCTTTTCTTATGAATTCAACAGATCTTTCTCCTGGCTTTCTGCACTTAAATCTCGACATGTAATCCTCTGGTTTGAATATCACTCATCTATCTGGGCCTTCTGGAGCTTTCCCGAATAATCGATATATACCACTTTCGAATGTGAGAATTCATCGATGCCCTCTATACCTGCCTCTCTAGTATGTCCTGTTCCTTTGACACCTCCAAAAGGGAGATGTACTTCTGAACCGATGGTGCTGGAGTTGATGTATGTCAATCCACTCTCAATCGAATCAAGAGTTTCGAAGGCTCTTGATATGTCATTGGTATATACTGCTGAACTCAATCCATAATCGACATCATTAGCTATTCTTATCGCATCCTTGAGATCCTTTGCCTCCAAAACAGAAAGCACGGGACCAAAAATTTCCTCCTGGGCTATTCTCATTCTTGATTTTACACCAGTGAAGATGGTTGGCTGATAGAAGAAGCCTTTCCCCTTGACAGGCCTTCCTCCTGTGATCAGCTTTGCACCTTCCCTTTTTCCTATCTCGACATAACGCGATGTCTTCTCAAGTGCAGCTTTGTTAATAAGAGGGCCGATCTCAGTACTCGGGTCGAGCCCATCACCAAGCCGAAGCTTTTTGACTCTCTTCACAAGCAGGTTGGTGAACCTGTCTTTGATGTCCTTGTGTACTATTACCCTGCTCGCAGCAGTGCATCTTTGGCCAGTGGTCCCAAACGCGCCCCAAATCACACCATCAAGGGCGAGAATAAGATCGGCATCGTCCATTATTATTATGGGGTTTTTCCCACCCATTTCCATGCCGATTTTCTTGAGACCTGAGTTCTTTTTGATCCATTCCCCAGTCTCTTTCGATCCAGTGAAAGAAAGGCAACGTATCATATCATTCTGTACTATCTCTTTCCCCACACCAGATCCGTTTCCGGTGAGGAGGTTGACTACGCCAGGGGGCACCCCTGCCTTGTTCAATATCTTTACAAGTTCTATTGCACAAAGCGGTGTATCAGAACTCGGCTTGAGGATCACAGTATTTCCGCAGACCAATGCCGGTGCAAGCTTCCAGGAGGGAATAGCCAAGGGAAAATTCCATGGACTAATCAGACCACAAACACCCTCAGGTCTTCTCACAGTCATTGCGAATTTATTGGGCAATTCACTGGTAGTGGTATGCCCAAAGAGACGCCTCCCTTCGCCTGCCATATACTCGAAGGTATCAATCGCTTCCTGTACATCACCAAGCGCTTCGGGAAGGACCTTCCCCATTTCCATAGTGACCAGTTTCCCCAGCATTTGCTTGTTCTTACGCAGAAGCCTTGCGATCTCAAGCAGGATCAACCCCCTTTTTGGAGCAGGCAGAGATGACCAACCATAATAAGCTTTCCAAGCAGCATCCACAGCACGTTTGACATCAAAAGGATTGGCACTCTGAAAACTACCAAGAATCTCTCCATTCGCAGGATTTATGCTTTCAAACGTCTTGTTTGATGATGAATTTATCCATTTTCCCCCGATATATAATTTATACGCAGTTGTCATGTTTCTTGCTATTTCTAAAAACATAAAAAGGTTTGTTGGTCATAGCAAATGATGAGATGCATCCTGTTCCTATCTATACTCATCTTTCTTTTCGGGTGCATGACTCTTACCGAAGAAAAGCCCGGAGCTCGGATTGGACCTGATACTGATTTAAAACAACGCATAAAAGAGAACAAGTCGTTTGATCCGGAAACAAAGGGCACTGTCATCCACAATGGGATCAAATATACCGACGAATGTGTTTCACAAGACTCAGTGAAAGAATATTCCTGGGAGAATGGAGGGGTTTCACACGCTATTGTACCGTGTGGATCTGGCCTGGTTTGCTCGGATGGAAGATGTGTTGGCTCTGAAAAGGAATGCACGGATACTGATTACGGGAAAAATTACACCATCGCAGGTGTAGTGCAGTATAGGGGCCAAACCTTCAAAGACACCTGCAAGGATAATTTTAGCGTGATCGAATACTATTGTGATGGCAAGATGGAACGTGAAATATACGAATGTCTGGCCAGCCAAAGGTGTGTCCGGGCCGCTTGTGTCAAGGAAAAGCAAACAGATGAAGACCAACTATCCGAAAGGCAGGCCCAAGTCGAGGCCGGAGAATACCTTGCTGCCCAGCATTGCGGAAATGTCTTGTGTTTCGATGCGGATCAAGGGAAGGATTTTGACGCATCTTCTTATGTATGTTATGGGGATAGAATATATCACGACCATTGTATTGGAGAAAAGCGGGTAAAGGAACATTACTGTTCCGGAGGATTCATCATGGGGATAGAAAGGAACTGCGGACTCTTATGCTATAACGGAGCCTGCCTTGATGAGGGGGATGTCAGCTGTGGTAGCAGGGATGGATATGCTTTTCTGGGGGCTGGGGGGGCTGTTTTTGAGATAAAAAAGAATGAATGCATATCCTACGATGCCGCAGAAACATACGATTGCTCTGATGGAAATATCAGCCATAATATTGAATATTGTTTGAATGATGAGATGTGCTATCAGGGGAAATGCATCAAGATAAGCAGGGAAGGGTGTTTTGATCTTGATGAAAAAATGGACGGGATTCATTTCAGATCCTGGGCAATAAAGACGAAGAATGGTTCCATTTTCGATGTGAAAGAGGACGAATGCCTGGGGGAGGCCACGGTTAAGGAATATGGATGTGACGGGGATTTCTATCATGTGGAATTCCTGGAATGTCCTAAGAAGGAGATCTGCATTGATGGGAGATGTGTCTATGCCCTGGAATGCATTGATTCGGATGAAGGAGTAGATCTGAATCCAGGAAAGGCCACGATATTTGATGGTGGTGACGTTGTCACTATGGAGCAGGACGGATGCTTCAATGAGACATCAGTATCTGAAGCTTATTGCACGGAAGAAGGAGTCGCATGGGCAGTCCTTGATTGTCCGGCTAGAATGATGTGCGATGAAGAGAAAGGATTATGCTATTTTGGAAGTGATTGAATGATATTGTCAAAACAAAAACTAAAGTCGGCAGGAGTGATGGAAGTAGGAGATGGCCAAATGCAGCCAGCAGGCATTGATATCACCCTTAAAGAAGCGAGAGTTTTTAGTTCTGAAGGAAAAATTGATTTCGATAACGCGGAGAGGAGGATCAGTGATACCGAAGTGATAGGATTCAAAGATGATGAGGTGTTCCTTGGCCAGGGAGCATATAAGGTGATTTTCAACGAATATGTAAAAATTCCCTTGGATGCCGCAGCGATATGCCTGCCCAGATCTACCCTTCTCCGATGCGGAGCTACGCTTGAATGCGCAGTATGGGATCCTGGGTATGAGGGCAGGAGCGAGGCCCTGCTTGTGGTCAAAAACGAACACGGCCTAAGGCTAAAGAGAAGTGCCAAAATTGGCCAGATGGTTTTCATAAGACTGGATGAGAAAACAGAATCGCCTTATGAGGGTGTATATAAAGGAGAAAACAAATCGCAATGATAAATTGCGGCGATATCCGGTCATGATCATAAATACTTCAGCAAACTGGCGAGGCTCCAGCCCATCTCATAGAGTGAGTAGTTCACATGGACAAGCGGTTTCTCCAAATTAATCACATGATTAAGATCCACAGGCGTCCCTGAGATGATAATATCCGCCTCACATCGATCCAGGGTTTTCTTCAAATCCTCGAGCTGTTTCCCGGAATAGCCCATCGCGGGAACAACATCATCAAGATGAGGGTAATCTAGGAAAGCTTTCTTAATGCTGCCAACGGCAGCATCCTTTGCGCTGACGATCTCTGCTCCATTCTGCCAAGCATAACGATAGCCGGCTCCGAAACCCATTCCACCATGCGTTACTGTTGGGCCGTCCTCAACGACAACGGCTCTTTTCCCGTTTATCCCGCGCTTAGAATCAGAGGAAAGTCGCATCCCTGAATCCAGTATCCTGGCATCAGGTCGCATTCTCCTCAGATTGCATCTCACATTATCTGCTCCATCCCTGCTAACATTTGCTTTGTTGATGATCAGGACATCGGCCATAAGGACATTCGTCTCTCCAGGATAGTATCCGCTCTCGTGCCCTGGACGAAGCGCATCGGCCACCACAAAATGAAGATCCGGTTCGATGAATGGAAAATCATTGTTTCCACCATCCCAAAGGATAATATCTGCCTCTTTTTCCGCTTCTTCCAAGATTCTCACATAATCAATCCCTGCATAGACAATAGTCCCTTCTTTCAAGTGCGGTTCGTACTCCTCCCGCTCCTCGATTGTGCAATTATGCTTATCTAAATCCTCAACTACAGCGAACCTTTGGACTGCTTGCTTTTCAAGATTCCCATACGGCATCGGATGCCTTAATACCACGAATCTCTTTCCATGAAGCAAACTGGCGATCTTTCTTGTAAGTGGACTTTTCCCCGAACCGGTCCGTACAGCAGTAACAGCAATCACTTTCTTACGGCTTTTGAGCATGGTGTCCTTTGGACCTAAGAGATGAAATGATGCTCCCGCAGACTGGGATCTTGAAGCAAGACCCATAACATGCCTGGCAGAGACATCGGAATATGAAAAGAAAACACCATCTATACCTTTATTACGGATTAATGATTCAAGATCCTCCTCCTTATAGATATCGATACCTTGCGGGTAAAGCTTTCCAGAGAGGGATGGGGGGTATCTTCGTCCCGAGATCTCGGGTATCTGCGCTGCAGTGAAACCGATGATCTCATAATATTCATTATCCCTGAAAAACGTATTGAAATTGTGGAAGTCCCTGCCTGCCGCTCCAAGAATTAGTGCTCTGCGTTTCATGGGAATCTCTTGTAGAGGAAATTTAAAGGATTTTCCGAATTCACAGGAAACGGATCATGCCTTAGAGGCTGCCGTCCTGCTGAATAATACGCTTAGAATAGGTGGAACCGCGAAGGTTGTTAGAAGGGCCATGGCGGAAATTATCGAATATTGAGAAACAGTGAGCACAGCACTGCTAAGACCTATAGATGCCACGACAAGAGCTACTTCACCTCTTGGAACCATGCCCACTCCAACGCACAGAGATTCCTTCCAGTTCATCCTCATCGATTTGGCAGCAAAACCGCAACCCACGATCTTGGTCAATATAGCGATGATGGTTATTGCGATGATCGGCACCGCAAAATCCGCAAGAGCATTGACATCGACCATGAGACCAAGGGTGATGAAGAAAATGGGCATGAAGAGAAGTTCGATACCATTGGTCCTGCTTTGGATCTCATCCAAGTGCTTGCTGTTGTTTAGCACGACTCCTGCAAGAAAGGCGCCCACTATAGCCGAAAGGCCGATGAATTCCGCTATGTATGCATAGAGGAGAAGGAATGCCATCATAGCCAGAAATCTTCTTGGGCTCATCGATTTCCGGTCTAGATACCTCACTACATACCATCCTGCCACGATGCCCCCGGCTATGAAGATAGCTGCTAATAAGATAGTGCTTACAATGGGGAGAAAAATCTCTCCTCCGTCTGCCACATTGATGATAAGGGAAAGGACGAGCAGTCCAAGTATATCGTCCACAATGGCAGCACCCATTATCACTTTTGAGAATCTGGAGGAAAGGAGCCCCAGTTCTTCCAGGAGTGCTGCAGTCACCCCTACGCTTGTGGCAGTGAGGGCAGCTCCCAAGAAGACAGAATATCCAAAATCGCCATCGGTCACCATAGCAAACCCATAACCTGCAAAGAAAGGAAAAACAACTCCCGCTGCGGCTATGATGGCATTCCTGGAAGAGAAAATCTGATTTACCCGGTTCTCTAGCCCTATTTTAAATAATAGTATCACTACTCCCAACTGGGCAAAGACATCAATAACTCGTTCCATCCTGATTATTTCAGGTGGATGGGACGGAATAGGCAAACCCGTTGATGAGAGCATGTGAAATGTTATTTCCAGAAAACTCGGGCTAAGAAGGATTCCAAAAACCATCAGGACCATAACAGAAGGCTGCTTAAGGTATGCCCTGATCAATTCCGCCCCTGCTGCAAGAAGCAGTAGGAAAAGGATCTCGAAATAGATGTGTTTATGGATACCGACATCTCCAAAGAGGCTCTCCTGAATGATAAATAGCACCATGATTAGAAAAATAATCAATGCAATGCGGGGAATATAGCGGCCCGCGATACCTTTCATAAAAGGAATAACTGATTAAGGATTTTAAAATCCAATGACCTGATGGCTTTATTCAAAACACAACAAGGTTCAAAAGCTTTAAATCTGAAAGATAATACTTTCAGGGGTGATAACATCTCAAGAATAGTTATAGCTTTGGGAGGAAATGCCATACTCGAAAAAGGGAAGAGAGGGACTCGAGAGGAACAAATGAGGGCCACAAAGGAAGCAATAGTTCCCAATAAGAAGATCTTTGAGGAAAACGAGGTCGTAATCACACACGGGAACGGCCCCCAGGTCGGGAATCTACTTCTGCAACAGGAATCAAATGACCAGGTACCAAGCATGTCTCTTGATGTGCTTGTTTCAATGAGCCAGGGCGAAATCGGATATTTTATATGCTGTGCATTGTCGGAATTAGGACTGCATTCAGCCACACTTATAACCAGAGTGGTCGTGGACGAGGAAGATCCGAATTTCAAGAATCCCTCAAAACCGATCGGCCCGTTCTATGAAAAACCCATTAAGGAACGCATGATAATGGATGCAGGAAGAGGTTACCGACTTGTTGTGCCCTCACCAAATCCGATCAAAATACGTGAGGCTGATGCCATCAAATCCCTGATCGATGGAGGATTCGCGGTTACTGCTGTGGGGGGTGGTGGCATCCCTATAACAAAAGAGGGGAAGGGCCTTGAAGCAGTGATCGACAAGGACAGAGCATCCGCCCTTCTTGCAAACCAGATAGATGCGGAAATCCTGATGATTGTAACATCAGTAGATTCGGTTTATCTTCATTTCGGGAAACCAGAGCAAACGCGCATCGATAGGATAAACCTCGCGTGTGCGGAAAGATATATCAAAGATGATCATTTCGCGAAAGGAAGCATGCTACCCAAAATTGAATCCTGCATACGATTCATAAAAAACGGAGGGAAAAAAGCGGTTATATGCTCTATAGAAAATATGGAGGATGCAATGTGGGGAAATGCAGGAACAATCATCGAACCGTGATGTGGTTTTCGATAATAGAATTCCATGAAATATTTATTGATCAGCCAACATCATTCAGCCCTTAACAACGCCAATTGGCCGCATCTTGGAGACTATATCGCTTATTCCGGCATCTGCAACGCTCGCAACCACATCATCCACATTCTTGTAGGCATCGGGAGCCTCTTCTGCTATTACTTTCGGTTTTGTGGCCCGGACATAAATGCCTTTCTCCAATAATTCTTTCTCCAGTCCTAAACCATCATGGCTCCGTATGGCCTGGCCCCTGCTCATGGTCCTTCCAGCTCCGTGGCAGGTGGTTCCCCACGAAACATCAAGTCCTTTTTGTTTGCCCACCAGGACATAGCTGCAAGTTCCCATGCTCCCCGGAATCAATACTGGTTGGCCGACATCTCGATATTTTGGGGGCAATTCCTGGCGACCGGCAGGGAATGCCCTGGTAGCTCCTTTCCGGTGGATGAGCATCTTCCTTCGTTTGCCATCATATTCATGTTCCTCGATCTTGGCAATATTGTGTGCTACGTCATAAACAAGATGCATCCGATCACCGGTTCCATCCCCGAATACCTGATCAAAGGTCTCACGAACCCAATGCATGATTATGTGCCTGTTGGTGAAAGCGAAATTGACAGCACATCTCATCGCGGCAAGGTAATCCTGGCCAAGATCATGGCTTATCGGAGCATACACCAATTCTTTGTCCGGAAGTTCAACATTATTCTTTTTTGCATAGGAAAGCAATGGTTCTATGTAATCACTGCAAATCTGATGACCATACCCCCGGGATCCGCAATGCACCATCACTGTTGCTTTCCCTTTTTCCAGCCCAAAGGACCTTGCAACGGATTCATCGAATATCTGATTCGTATCCTGAATCTCAAGGAAATGATTCCCGGCCCCTAAAGTGCCCAACTGGCTTTTTCCCCTTTTCTTTGCTTTCGACGACACCTTTGAAGGATCGGCGCCTTCTGCCTTTCCATATTCTTCGGTGGATTCTTTATCATCTTCCCTTCCATAGCCCTTATCTATTGCCCAATCGATCCCTCTAACCGCCACCTCATCAAGTTCTTCAGGGCTAATCCTCAATCTGCCTTGACTCCCCACTCCACTCGGAACATTTTTGAAAAGAGCATCGCACAGTTCCTTGATACGAGATCGGACCTCATCGACAGTAAGATTCGTGGTAATGAGTCTCACTCCACAATTAATATCATATCCAATCCCTCCTGGAGAGATGATTCCATCTTCTGCATCAAAAGCGGCAACACCCCCAATGGGAAATCCATAACCTTCATGGCCATCAGGCATGAGGATAGCATGCTTGATGATCCCCTTGAGACTGGCTACATTCTGCAATTGTGAAAGTGTACGGTCTTTTTTCATTCCTTCAACAAGATTGTCATTGGCTATGATCGATGCAGGCGCCTGCATATTCCCTTCCTTCCTGAATTTCCAAATCCCATCCTGTTTTTCCAAATCCATATCAACACCAAAGTTTCAGAGAATTGATATTCAGAGATAGCCCTTCCTTCTTAGGACGTTGGCCTGAAGAGGAAGATATCTCCATATGATGTCCCCTTTGCTCTCACTTTCTATCTCCCAGGGACGGACAAGTACAACATCTCCTTCTTTCACCCAGATCCTATTTCTGAGCTTACCTGGAATCCGGCATCTTCTTTCGTGGCCATCCTTGCAATCCACCATCATCCGCCCTCCTCCCATTAGGGAAAGGACAATTCCAAGTATTTCGCCTTCTCTTGGGAATCTGACACGCGGCTCTCCGCTCGTTTGACCTCTTGGTTTCCTGCCTGCAGGTTTCTTTTTTCCCCCTCTCCTCCCTCTTCTCCCAGCCAAAATATCACCAGATTATCTGAGAGGCCTCCTGGCTCCACAGCTTTCGCAAACTATAACCTTCGTGCCATGACCGGCATCTTTGGTCATGGTGTCGGGCCTTTTGCATTCCTTGCAAATCACGTATTTCTTGACAAAATCCTCGAGTTTCCTATTGACCATATCACCACTAAGTCTTCTCTGGATGATAAGCCTCTCTCCTTGCTGTTCTGCTGGAGCGGCAAGCTCTTTGGTAAGGTATTTCATTAGAAATGTGGAATCTCTCCGTATCTTCTCGACAACAGACTTAAAGTTCTTGATTATTGTCTTGTTCCCCTCTGTAAAATACTCGAATTTAGGCATCTCGAACCTTTCCGAAGAAGTCGCCTTCTCTGGGAGATTGTCATAAATATTATCGAGTAGCTCATCATAATGATTGTCTGGACTCATAAAGATAATAACCAGGGAAGGTTTTATAAAAGAAGGCATGGACAAACTGAAGATCTATTCTGTGCTTCCTGAACGATGAATAATGACGAGCGAACCGAATTCAGAGCCTTTGTAATATTTGAAACTGAAGACATGCTTGTTGTGGCGATCCGAAGCAATGTGTCCCGCTCTCATGAGCATTCTGCCGAATGCTTTTATCCAGAAATACTCCAGGGTCCCATCCACTTGAAAAAACTGGATGCTTTCGAATGTTTCAGGGATTCTGGCCATCTGGCTGTCATTTTTATATTTCGCTCTTTTTTGCAGTGGATCATTTATCACTTTCAAAGAATTAAGAATCTCATGTCTATCTATGCCTGCTAAAAGCAAAAGTCCTGCCGCATCTTCAAGAAGTTCCAGCTCTTCAACAGAATGGTTTTTGGTCATGTCCCTAATCTGATTCCTAATATTCAGGTCATCTTCTGATTTAAGTATCTTGTGAAGCATACGGACTCTGCCGGGAGTTCCTTCATTTGTCTGAGCCTCTGAAGGGTTTTCAACACTTTTTCGAGTTAACTTGAAAAACGCCTTTCCTTCATCCAGAACACAATTATGGGTAAAAAGAGTACAAACAGAACATTTGCATTTCCTTCTCATCATATTCTTATATTTATCTAAGATATCATTTAGCTGCTTCGATTCTTCCCCTCTAGGGCACTTGACAAGCTCAAAATTCATTCTCTCGGATGGGTCACTAAAATATATAAGAGCACTATAAATGTCATTTCCAGACATTCCAATGGAAGACATCAATTCAGCGAATTCGGTCGATAATCGGACGAATTCAACAGCATCCCTGTTGGAGCCTTCAATCTGCCAACCGATAACAGCTTCACTTGCACCTGCTTTTCTCAATACAGATGCAAGATTCTTTACAGAATCATTCTTTGGGCTCTCGATCTTGTCCAACCTTTGACTGTGATTGGCCCAACCATTCATCCAATCGCAAGCAGACATACATGCTGGGATGGACAGCGAACCTAAAACCAAGGCTTTGCTTGTCATCCTTCGCAATCTCTCATGTAATGTATTAGCGAGGGGCTTTTTTGAGGGTTTTTTCGAAATCCTTGAATTCTCTCTTGAAGACTTTAATCGTTTCATGTTATATGTAATGAACTTAAATGTTAAAAATCTATGTTCCTTCCTTCCAACTGGAAAGATATTCTCTTTGTTCTTTCGTCAGGGTGTCTTTCTCAACACCCATCGCTTTGAGCTGAAGTTCTGCTATGTGATTGTCAAGCTTTTCCGGAAGCCTGATGACTTTCGAATCCAGCCCTCCCCTGTTTTTAGCAAGATATTCGCACGCAAAAGCCTGTCCGGCAAAGGAGGTTGCCATAACCTCAGAGGGGTGGCCTTCTCCAGCAGCTAGATTGACCAGCCTCCCTTGGGCAGCAAGGAAAAGCTTCTTGCCTTCAAGTTCATATTCGTCCAAGAATGGTCTTATCCTCCTCTTCCCTGAAGAAGCATTCTCAAGGGCACTGACATCCACTTCATTATCAAAATGACCTGCATTGGCCAGAAGAGCGCCATCCTTCATGCTTTTCATATGATCAAGACTGACAACATGCTTATTGCCTGTCACAGTTAGGAAAATGTCTCCTATTTTGGCAGCTTCTGCAATAGGCATTACACGATGCCCATCCAAAACAGCTTTCATAGCAAGGAAGGCATCAATCTCGCAAATAACAACATTCGCTCCAAGTCCTTTGGCTCGAAGAGCTACTCCTTTTCCGCAATCGCCATAGCCTGATACTACAAACGTCTTTCCTGCTATCAGCATGTTGGATGAACGAAGAAGGCCATCCATGCTTGATTGGCCAGTCCCATAATAGTTGTCAAGCAAGTGCTTTGTCTTGTTGTCATTGACAGCTAACATGGGAATTTTGAGGACTCCCTCTTTTTCCATGGCATGAAGACGGATTACACCTGTAGTGGTTTCCTCGCATCCACCAATCACATCGGCAAGCTTATCCTGATATTTGGTATGGAGGGTCGTGACAAGATCGCAGCCATCATCGATCGTGATGTTCGGTCCAAACGAGATGACCTTTTCTATATATCTGTAATAATCCCCATCACTTTCACCTTTGTAGCCAAATACATGGATTCCATCGGACGCAAGTGCTGCGGCTACATCATCCTGAGTACTGAGGGGGTTGCAACTTGCAAGAGCGACCTTGGCCCCGCCTGCCCTTAGGGTCTTCACCAGAACCGCGGTTTCCTTTGTAATGTGAAGTGCCAGGCCGATCACCAGGCCTTCGAATGGTTTCTCCAACTCAAAACGCTCTTTTATGCTATTCATTATTGGCATGTTCCTTTCAGCATACTCAATGCTAAGTTTTCCATCTTCTGCCAGTCCGATATCCTTTACTTCATAATCAACCATTACGTTCACCATTTTGAATTCATTATCGGAAAAATCGATGCATCAAATCAGATAAAAGAAAATAAAAAAGATCATCTTTTTTGTTCCGATCTCAATCTCGCAAACAGCTCGCTATATTGCAAGCTCATTGGGATAGTGAGGGGTGTGCCCATTATGCCATGCTATGAATCTGCACCCGGGAGGTCATTCATCGAGAATCTGCTTCTTTACTATATCCCTGATCCGATCCCTTAAAAAAGAGCCGGGACCCTTGTTTCAGGATTTTTTATAAGGCGGCTTCTCCTTTTCCACTTCAATCTCAAGACCGCCCAAAAGCCCTGCTACGACATTGAAAAGCAGGGCAAAAACAACTCCAGTCACAACACCCAGTATCCCATATAGGAGAGGAACTAATAACAGAGTGATGATTTCCATCGAAGCACCACCCATATTTTTTGAAAAACCGATAAGGATGAGCACCATGAAAAAAAGTGATATCAACAATCCCAAAATAGCATATATACTTCCCCATATCTTTCCGAGCGACAAGACTCCTATCCTTGATATTTTCACATTAACACCAGATATGATGAAAGAATGAAGAAATATATATCTTTCATTACTTATCTTTCATTACTTTGAGAATCTGTTTGTTCCGACAATTTCGATGATATGGTACTGGAGCCGAGTCCTGGAGGTTTGGTTCTCGGCATTTGTATTTAAAAAAACAAGCGCATTGACGGGCTTTGCGTCATAAATAGCTCTGATCAAACTGTTTGACTTTGATTCCATG